>NZ_RPSE01000715.1:0-1395 GCF_003949955.1 Streptomyces sp. WAC05292 | reverse complement strand
CCCCGACCCCGTCCGGACCCCGGCCCGGAGTCACGTTGGGTGACGGCCCCCCGCCACGAGCACACCACCGGTCCGCCTCCTGCAACTTCCCCGCAGGAGGCGGACCGCTGTGTTCCGAGCCGTTAGTGTGGGGCGCTGTCCAGCAGCCTCCGAGGGCGCGCGCCCGCGGACCTCCCTCCGGCCGAGCCCGGCGGGACACCCAGGCCGGAGGGCCAGTAGAGCGATGTCCCTGCACAGCCAGCCGACGGCCTCCCACCAGGCCGCCGCCGCCCCCCAGTTCCCCCGGCACGTCGTCACCGCGGTCCTCGTCGCCCACGACGGCGCCCGCTGGCTGCCCCGGACCCTCGCCGGCCTCCTCGGCCAGGAACGCCCCGCGCAGAACCACGTCGCCGCCGACACCGGAAGCTCCGACGACTCCGCCCGCCTCCTCGCCGAGGCCCTCGGCGACGACCGCGTCCTCCACCTCGCCCGCCGCACCGGATTCGGCGCCGCCGTCGACGAAGCCGCCCGCAGCGCCGGCACCCCCTCCCTCGACGACCTCCCCTACCTCAGGCGCCCCAGCGGCTGGGACCCCGTCAGCCGCACCTGGCGCGACGACGCCTACGACCTCCCCGACCTCCCGCACGGCGAGCCCGTCCAATGGCTCTGGCTGCTCCACGACGACAGCGCCCCCGAGCCCGACGCCCTCACCGAACTCCTCCGCGTCGCCGACGAGAACCCCGAGGCCGCCGTCATCGGCCCCAAGCTCCGCGGCTGGTACGACAACCGGCAGCTCCTCGAAGCCGGCGTCACCATCGCCCGCAGCGGCCGCCGCTGGACCGGCCTCGACCGCCGCGAACAGGACCAGGGCCAGCACGACCAGGTCCGCCCCGTCCTCTCCGTCTCCACCGCCGGCATGCTCGTACGCCGCGACGTCTACGACGGCCTCGGAGGCTTCGACCGCCGCCTGCCCCTCATGCGCGACGACGTCGACCTGTGCTGGCGCGCCCACAGCGCCGGCCACGGCGTCCTCGTCGCCCCCGACGCCGTCCTGCGCCACGCCGAGGCCGCCTCCCGCGAACGCCGCACCGTCGACTGCGCCGGCCGCACCGCACTCGGACCCCACCGCGTCGACAAGGCCGGCGCCGTCCACACCCTCCTCGCCAACTGCTCCGCCGCCGCCCTGCCGTACGTCCTGCTCCGCCTCGTCGCCGGCACCGTGCTGCGCACCCTCGGCTACCTCGTCGGCAAGGCGCCCGGCCAGGCCGTCGACGAGCTCACGGGCCTCCTCGCCACCCTCCTGCGCCCCGGCCGCCTCCTCGCCGCCCGCCGTGCAGCTGCCCGGCGAGGCGCCGACGCTCAACCTGCCGGGCTCGGTGGCCGAGGCCAACTCCAACGCCCTGCCGAGCCGTACGC
>NZ_RPSE01000714.1:0-1415 GCF_003949955.1 Streptomyces sp. WAC05292 | reverse complement strand
CCCGATTTCCGCAGCCCACCCCGCTTCGGCAGGATGGTGCCATGACCGAGATCCGCACCCCCCGCCTCCTCCTGCGCCGCTGGAGCGACGACGACGTCGTCCCCCTGTCGGAGATCAACGCCGATCCGGCGGTGATGCACTGGACCGGCGACGGCTCGCCCCTCGACCCGGACGCCACCGCCGGGGAGGTCGAGCGGTGGGAGGAGGAGTGGGACGACGAGGGCTTCGGGCAGTTCGCGGTGGAGCTGCTCGGCTCCGGGGAGCTGATCGGCGCGGTCGGGCTGTCGGTGGTGGCCGACGACCTGCCGGGGCTCCCGTCCGACGTGGAGATCCGCTGGCGGCTGGGCCGCCAGTTCTGGGGCCAGGGCTACGCCTCCGAGGCGGCGCAGGCCGCGCTCGAGTTCGCCCTGCAGGACCGGGGCGTCGACCGGGTCGTCGCCGTCGTGCGGGTGGGCGACCACGCCTCGGCGAACGTGGCGGAGAAGCTCGGCATGGCCGCGGAGCGGGAGATCACGCACCCCGAGCAGGGCCACGCCCTCCAGGTGTACGCCATCGACCTGACCGAGTACGCGGCCTGACGGCTCAGGAGCAGGTGTCCAGCATCGTCCCCAGCATCCGCTTCTCGTCCTCGGTGGCCGTCAGTCCGTAGGCGGCCTTCACGGTCGTCCAGGCACGGCCGTACTGGCACCAGCTCGACCGGTCCGGCGGCTGCCAGCGGTCCGGCGCCTGGTCGCCCTTCGACCGGTTGGAGGCCGCCGACACGGCGAGAAGCTGGGGGCGGCGGAGGTCGTTGGCGAACGCCTTCCGCCTGGCGGCGTCCCAGGCGGACGCGCCCGACCGCCATCCCTCGGCGAGCGGCACGATGTGGTCGATGTCCACCTCCGCCGCCTCGGTGACCACGGCCCCGTCGTAGAGGCTGCGCCACGTCCCGGTGACGGCCCGGCACTCGGCGTCGCGGACCACGTCCTGCCCGTCGCGCCGGAGGACCGTTTCGCGGGTGTCGCACCTGTCGCCCTGCTCGGCCCAGTGCGTGAACCTGGACCGGCTGTATCCGGCCATCGTCCCCGGGGGAGCGACGGTCAGGGAGGCGAGCTGCGCCCGGGCCGTCGCGGCGTCCACCATGCCCGGCAGGACGTCCCCGCGGGCCGGTCCGGCGCCGCCCGCGGGCGGCGCGGACGACGCGGGCGGAGACGGCAGGGGGCCGCCTCCGCCCGGGACCGGCACTCCGCTTCCGCCGCCGGCCCCCTGGCCGGCCGGGCTCCCGGAGCACCCCGCGGCCACCGCCATGACCAGCACCGAGGCCGCCATCCGCGCACGGCGCCCTCGTATCTGACGCCCCATGAATCCCCCCACAGCCCACCCCTGAACCGGTTCCGCACCGCATCCCGTCCGGTCAAGGCTACCCAGACCCGGAC
>NZ_RPSE01000713.1:0-1418 GCF_003949955.1 Streptomyces sp. WAC05292 | reverse complement strand
CTAGTAGTGCTTCGTTAGGTTCTGGGTCTGGTTCTGCGTGTGGCCAGGGGCCGACCGCATGTGGTGCAGGTGCCGGTCCAGCACCTCAGCAGGTCCTGGAGCGTGTCCAGGACCTGGTAGAGAGTCAGGCCGGCATTTGGGCTTTTGGGTCGAGGCGCCGGAGGGTGAGGAATGCCTGGGCGGCGGTGACGAGGGTGACGTGGTGGTGCCAGCCGCGCCAGGTGCGGCCCTCGAAGTGGTCCAGGCCGAGGCCGTGCTTGAGTTCGCGGTAGTCGTGCTCGATGCGCCAGCGCATCTTCGCCCACCGCACCAGGTCAGCGACCGGTGTGGTGGCGGGGAGATTCGATATCCAGTAGTCCGTCGGAGTGTCCTGGCCGTCCGGCCATTCGATGAGGAGCGTCTGGACAGGCAGGACGCCGTCCCACCGGTTGCGGCCGCCGCCCGCCTCCTGGGCCGCGGTCAGGGACTGCTTGCCCGCGGGCCGCACTGCCAGCACCGCGAACCGTGAGGTCATCGGGCCTTTGCTGCCCTGCCTCCAGGTCACCTCGGTGAATCGCTCCGCACCCGCCTCCGCGGCGAGGACGCACACGGCTCGCGGTGGGGTGCGGTAGCGGGGAAGGGTGGGTGGTCCGAGCCCGCCGTAAGCAGGCTGGTACGGCTCGGCATCCTCCCGGTGGGCGACTTCCTTGCCGTTCAGGGCCAGCACGTAGGACAGGCCTCGCTCCTCAAGGCCGAGCCGGAACGGGGTGCTGACTCCGTAGCCGGCGTCGGCGACCACCACCGGCGCCTTCAGCTGCCACTCGGCGAGCGTGTCCAGGAGGCCGAGCGCGAGACGCCACTTCTCCCGGTGCACCACGTCGTCGGGAACTCCTGCCCTGCGGCATCGGTCCGGCTCGCCCGCCCACTCACGCGGCAGATACAACTGCCACTCCAACGGGCACGAGGCGGAGTCGGTGGCGGCATGGACACTGACCGCGACCTGGCAGTTCGCCCGTTTCCCCAAGGCTCCGCAGTACTGGCGGGCCACCCCGACCGAAGCCGTCCCGCACTTGGGAAACGACACGTCATCGATCACCCACACCTCGGGCCTGACAACTTCTGACAGCCGCTCGGCGATCCGCCGCCTGACCGGCAGCGGATCCCACGGCGACTGGTTCACGAACTGCTGCAGAGCCTGCATGTTCCCGTCCGGCAGCCGCTCGGCCATCGGCTGGATCGACTTGCGCCGGCCGTCCAGCAGCAGGCCCCGCAGATAACACGCGCCCCACCGCCGCTGATCCCGCCGCGGCAGCGAGGCGAACACATCGGCAACGAACTCCGATAACTCACCCCGGAGCCGTTCCACCTCCCCCAGCCTCATACCAGAGAAGATGCCCACCACCAGGCGAGATACCCGACGTAACGAAGCACTACTAGGT
>NZ_RPSE01000712.1:0-1424 GCF_003949955.1 Streptomyces sp. WAC05292 | reverse complement strand
CCCGCGTTCCACTCCCGGGCCGTGAGGCGCCGTGCCGCCCCCGGCCCCCGTGTGTGCCTCCATCGCCTGGCCTCCCGTCCGGCCCCTCGGCCTCTCGAAGTATCTGCCCGCACGGGGCGCGCGGGCCGCACGCGCACCCGCGCAAAGAATCTGACGCCGCATCAGAAAAGGGCTTCCGTAGGCCGCCTCGCTGCGGCATGCTGCCGCCCATGCAGACGGAGCTGAGCAAGCAGCTGGGAGTCCCCTACGCCCTCTTCGGCTTCACCCCCTTCCCCGCCGTCGCCGCGGCGCTCAGCCGCGCGGGCGGGTTCGGCGTGCTCGGCGCGGTCCGCTACACCTCGCCCGACGACCTGCGGCGCGACCTCGACTGGCTGGACGCCCACACGGGCGGCCGGCCCTACGGCCTCGACGTCGTCATGCCCGCCGCGAAGGCGGTCGACGGCATCGGCGAAGCGGAGATCGAGGCGATGATCCCGGCTAGGCACCGCGCCTTCGTCCGCGACACCCTCGCCCGGCACCACGTGCCCGAACTGCCCGACGGCGAGGCCTCCGGGTGGCGGATCACCGGCTGGATGGAGCAGGTCGCCCGCAGTCAGCTCGACGTCGCCTTCGACTACCCCGTCAAACTCCTCGCGAACGCCCTCGGTTCGCCGCCCGCCGACGTCATCGCCCGCGCCCGCGACCGCGGCGTCCTCACCGCAGCGCTCGCCGGCAGCGCCGAGCACGCCCGCCGCCACGCCGCCGCCGGCGTCGACATCGTCGTCGCCCAGGGGTACGAGGCAGGCGGCCACACCGGCGAGATCGCCACCATGGTCCTCGTCCCCGAGATCGCCGAGGCCGTGGCACCGCTGCCCGTCCTCGCCGCCGGCGGCATCGGCAGCGGCGAGCAGATAGCCGCCGGCCTCGCCCTCGGCGCCCAGGGCGTCTGGCTCGGCTCCCTCTGGCTGACCACCACCGAAGCCGACCTGCACTCCCGCGCCCTGACCCGCAGACTCCTCGCCGCCGGCTCCGGCGACACCGTCCGATCCCGCGCCCTCACCGGCAAGCCGGCCCGCCAGCTGCGCACCGCCTGGACCGACGCCTGGGACGACCCGGACGGGCCCGGCGCCCTGCCCATGCCCCTGCAGGGCCTGCTCGTCGCCGAGGCCCTCTCCCGCATCCAGAAGTACGAGGTCCAGCCGCTGCTCGGCACCCCCGTCGGGCAGATCGTCGGCCGGATGACCAGCGAGCGCAGCGTCCAGGCCGTCGTCGACGACCTCACCCGCGGCTTCGAGAAGGCCGTCGACCGCATCAACCGCATCGCCGGCCGAGCCTGACAACCGTCGAAAGAGGTGTGTGCAGCGTGAGCAGCCCGAGCGACACCGGCGGCGAGCGGCCGCAGACCCGGCCCCGGTCCGGGCCCCGGCCCCGGACCGGGGCCGGGT
>NZ_RPSE01000711.1:0-1424 GCF_003949955.1 Streptomyces sp. WAC05292 | reverse complement strand
GCGAACGACGGCGCCGGGCCGGCGGCCTGCGGCGGGGCGAAGCCGGGCGCCGCGGCGGGGGCGGCGGCCGCGGGGGCCTGCTGCTCCGGCTCCTCGGCGACCTCGCCGCCGAAGTTCTGCAGCAGCGCGGCGAGCCCGCCGTCGAAGCCCTGGCCTACGGCGGCGAAGCGCCAGACGTCCTTCAGGTAGAAGTCGCCGAGCATCACGGCCCGCTCGGTGCTGAACTCGGCTCCGGAGAAGGAGTACCGGACGACCTCTTCGCCGCCGGCCACGATCCGGATGTAGCCGGGTCCGATCTGCGACATCTGTCCGTCGCCGTCGATGGTGGCGGTGAAGGACAGCTTGTGGATGTTCGCCGGGATGCGGTCCAGCGTCACACGGAACGACTCGGTGTCGCCGGCCTGCGGGCCGAGCTGCTGGATGGACTCCTCCGGCGACTTCGGCTGGTTGTAGAAGACGAAGTAGCGGTCGTCCGAGAGCCGCTCATCGGCGTCGAGGCCGAAGCAGCTGATGTCGAAGGCGAGCCCGGGGCCGGCGATCTGCACGCCCACGTACAGGTCCGTGCCCGCCGTGAGATCGCTGATCCTGGCCTTGTGACCGCGTTGGAATTCCCTGGCCATACGTAACGACCGTCCCCCATCCCGACAGTGAATTGCGTGGCGCACAGGCTAGCCGCATCCGACGACATCCGGCCAAGTCGGTATCAACCCGGTATCCGGCGGCAGCGGCGGGCAGGCCGCGGCGGTGCGCGGGTGCGCGCCGCCCTTCCGGCTCATTCTCCGCGCGGGGGCGGCACGTTGGGGTGCCGTTCCGCCGCGGCCACCCCTTCCAGGTATCCGCGGGCCCGCTCGGTGCGGGGGTACGCCTCCAGGAGTTCCCAGAAGCGCGGTCCGTGGCCGGCCACGAGGAGGTGGGCGAGCTCGTGCAGCAGCACGTAGTCGACCACGTACTCGGGCATGCCCTGGAGGCGGTGCGAGAGCCGGATGCTGCCCTCGGCGGGGGTGCAGGAGCCCCAGCGGGTGTTCTGGTTGGCGACCCAGCGCACCGAGCTCGGGCGGGCGCGGCCGCCGAGGTACTGCCCGGACAGACGCTCGGCGCGCCCGATCAGTTCCCCGTCGCCCACGGTGTTCCGGCTCTCCCGGGCGGCGAGCTTGTCGAGCATGGCCCCGACCCAGCGCCGTTCCTCCGCCTCGGACATCCGGGCGGGGATGAGGACGATGGTGCGGTCGCCCTCGCGGTAGGCGGACACGGTCTTGCGGCGGCGGGCGCTGCGGCGGACTTCGACGGCGCGCTGCGGTGGGTCGGCGGACACGCCTTCGACCGTACCCGGTCGCGGCGGGCGGGGGGTCCGCGCTCCGCGGTTCGGACGGGGCCGGCGGGAAACGGCGGGAACCGGTACGGAACGGCGCGGGACACACCCTCCG
>NZ_RPSE01000710.1:0-1431 GCF_003949955.1 Streptomyces sp. WAC05292 | reverse complement strand
CTCCCGGACAGTGCGCCTGCCGGCGCGGGGATGTCGCCGGCGGGGTCCGCGGCGGCGCGGCGGGCGCCGGCCGGGTCGGGGCGGCCGGGGACGCGCGGACCGCGCCCGGGGGCGGGTGCGGGTGCGGCCGGTGCGGACGCCGGCGTCGGCCGCGGGGCATCGGGGCCGCCCGAGGCGAGGACGTCCTCGGAGAGCACGTTCAAAGGGGCCGCGCCGGCCGGCACGGGCCGTCCGGTGTCGGCGAGCAGGGCGCGCCAGCGCTCGGCGAGGTCGCCCAGCATCGCGGGGCGCTCCGCGGCGGAGGTGTGGGCGAACCGGGCGGTGTCGGAGGCGAGGAGGTCGATGCGGTCGGCGAGGGCGGCGTCCTCGGGCCACCGGCGCAGCCATTCTGCGAGGGCGCGCAGCGGCTGCGGGTGCTGCGGGTCGACCGGGTCGACGGGAACCAGCAGCCCGCTGTCCGCGAGCCGGCCGAGGAACCGGCGGACGGCCGGGTCGGTTTCCGGGCGGCCGAGGGCCGGGGCGAGCCGGGCGGCGAGCGCATCCGGCGGCGCGGGCTGCGCCGCGAGCCTGTCGAGGAGGGCCAGCGCCGGGTGTGCGGCGACCTCGACCTCCTCCTCGCGGGTGACCAGGTACCTGCCGCCCGCGAAGACGGTGGTGTCCCGCACGTAGCGGGTCCGGCCCTCGCCGGCCGGCCGGGCGCTGCTGGCCGGCCGGTGCGCGAGCGTACTGCGGCGGCGCGGCTCGTCCAGGAGCGCGGCGACGAGGGCCGCGACCAGCGTCCGGTTCTCCCGCACCACGGCCCGCAACGCCGGCGGGCCGGCGGCCGCGTCCTGGTCCTGCCCGGACCAGCCCACCGCGGCGAACCAGGACAGCGGACTGGTCTTGGCGGTGGCGCGCAGGGCGTGTCGCAGCACCGACGGCTCCTCCTTGCGGGCCCTGCGCCCGCCCTCGTCCCGGGCGGCCCGCGACACGGCGCGCAGCAGGTCCGTGCTGCCGAGGGCGACGGCACGGGTGAAGCCGGGGGAACGGCACACCTCCGCGAGGGCGGAGCGCTCGGCGGCCAGCGCCGCCGGGACGGCGTCGGCGGCTTCGGCGAGCAGGGCGGCACGCTGCTCGCGCAGGGCGAGCCATGCGCCGAGCCGGGGGACCCGTACGGGCAGGTCGCCGAGCCGGGCCAGCAGGGCCGGCCGCGGTGCGCGGCGGTTGTGCAGCGCCCGGCGGAGCGGGAGCACCACCTGCCGGTGGAAGGCCTCGGCGTGGCCCGGCCGGGACGCGAACAGGTCGTCGCACAGCCCGGCCCGCAGCTCCTCCTCCTGCGCGGCGAGTCCGGCGAGCCCGCCGAACAGGGCCCGTGCGCGGGCGGACGCCGCGGAGTCGGCGGGGTGCGCCGCGACGGTGGTGCGGACCAGCGCGTACGGGGCGGGTCGGGCG
>NZ_RPSE01000070.1:0-22001 GCF_003949955.1 Streptomyces sp. WAC05292 | reverse complement strand
GGCTCCTCGGCCGCGCAGCCCGCGGCCGAGGAGCCCGCCGCTCCCGCGCGCTCCCGCCGTGCCGTGCGCCCCGCCGTCCCCGTGTTCCAGGCGCCGGTCTTCACCGAGCCGATGTTCCAGACCCCGGAGACCGCCGCCCTCGCGGCCGCCGCCGCTGCCGCCGAGGCCCAGGCCGAGGAAGCCGAAGAGGACGAGGAAGAGGCCGAGGCCGAGGTGGAGGCCGTCCAGGCCCCCGCCGCGCAGCCGTCCGGCCGCCGCCGCCGGCGCAGCCGCGGCGCCGTCGAGGCGCCCGCCGCCGAGGCCCCTGCCGCCCCCGAGCCCGCCGACGAGGAGCCGGAGGCCGAGGCCGCCGACCTCGACGAGGACGAGGCAGACGACTCCGACGAGCGCCCGTCCCGCCGCCGCCGGCGCGGAGGCCGCCGTCGCCGCCGCGGCGAGGCCTCCGACCTCGACGAGGCCGCAGAGGACGAGGCCGAGGCCGCCGACCAGGAGGCCGGGGAGACCGAGGAGGACGAGGAGGACGCCGAGGAGGCCGGCACCCTCGGCAGCACCTCCAGCCGCCGTCGCCGCCGCCGTCGCCGCCGCAGCGGTGACACCGCCGCGGACGCCGACGCCGACGAGGACGGCGTACGCACCGTCGTCAAGGTCCGCGAGCCGCGCCCCGCACGCGAGAAGCCCGAGTCCGACGAGGTCCAGTCCATCAAGGGCTCGACCCGTCTGGAGGCCAAGAAGCAGCGCCGCCGCGAGGGCCGCGAGCAGGGCCGCCGCCGCGTGCCGATCATCACCGAGGCCGAGTTCCTGGCGCGCCGCGAGGCCGTCGAGCGCGTCATGGTCGTCCGCCAGAACGGCGACCGCACGCAGATCGGCGTCCTCGAGGACAACGTGCTCGTCGAGCACTACGTCAACAAGGAAGAGGCCACCTCGTACGTCGGCAACGTCTACCTGGGCAAGGTCCAGAACGTGCTGCCGTCCATGGAGGCCGCCTTCATCGACATCGGCAAGGGCCGCAACGCCGTCCTGTACGCCGGCGAGGTCAACTTCGAGGCGCTCGGCATGGCCAACGGGCCGCGCCGCATCGAGACCGCCCTCAAGTCCGGCCAGTCCGTGCTGGTCCAGGTCACCAAGGACCCGATCGGCCACAAGGGCGCCCGCCTGACCAGCCAGGTCTCGCTTCCCGGCCGCTACCTGGTCTACGTGCCCGAGGGCTCGATGACCGGCATCAGCCGCAAGCTGCCCGACACCGAGCGCGCCCGGCTGAAGACCATCCTCAAGAAGATCGTCCCCGAGGACGCCGGCGTCATCGTGCGCACGGCCGCCGAGGGCGCGAGCGAGGACGAGCTGCGCCGCGACGTCGAGCGCCTCCAGGCGCAGTGGGAGGAGATCCAGAAGAAGTCGAAGCAGATCACGACGTCGTCGCCGAGCCTGCTGTACGGCGAGCCGGACATGACCGTCCGCGTCGTCCGCGACATCTTCAACGAGGACTTCTCGAAGGTCATCGTCAGCGGCGACAGCGCCTGGGAGACCATCCACGGCTACGTCTCGCACGTCGCCCCGGACCTGGCCGACCGCCTGCAGCGCTGGACGTCCGAGGTCGACGTCTTCGCCACGTACCGGATCGACGAGCAGCTCGCCAAGGCGCTCGACCGCAAGGTGTGGCTGCCCTCCGGCGGCTCCCTCGTGATCGACAAGACCGAGGCGATGGTCGTCATCGACGTCAACACCGGCAAGTTCACCGGCCAGGGCGGCAACCTCGAGGAGACCGTCACCCGGAACAACCTGGAGGCGGCCGAGGAGATCGTCCGCCAGCTGCGGCTGCGCGACCTCGGCGGCATCGTCGTCATCGACTTCATCGACATGGTCCTGGAGTCGAACCGCGACCTGGTCCTGCGGCGCATGCTGGAGTGCCTGGGCCGCGACCGTACGAAGCACCAGGTCGCCGAGGTGACCTCGCTCGGCCTGGTCCAGATGACCCGCAAGCGGGTCGGCCAGGGCCTGCTGGAGTCCTTCTCCGAGACCTGCGTCCACTGCAACGGGCGCGGCGTGATCGTCCACATGGACGCGGCGTCCTCGGCCGGCGGCAACGGCGGCAAGCGCGCCAAGCGGCGCGGCGGCCGGGGCCACGAGCACGACCACGAGGTCGAGGCCGCGGAGGCCGCCGGAGCGGTCGCCGTGGCCGAGCCGGAGGCGGAGACCGAGGCCGAGGTGGCCGCCGAGGCGGCCGCGCCGGTCGCGCTGCCCGAGCCGGCGTTCGCCCCGGACGAGGAGCTGTACAGCAGCGCCGCCGAGGCGGAGGCCGCGGCCGGCATCAGCAGCCGCCGCAACCGGCGCCGCGCCACCCGCAAGGCGACCGCCGCCGCGGGTGCCCCGCGCGCCGCTGCCGCTGCCGCGCCCGCGGTCGAGGCCGCGCCGGCGCCGGTGGTCGAGGTGGAGGCCGAGCCGGTCACCGCGCCCGCCGACACGGTGCTGGAGCCGGCCGCGGAGGCCGTCGCCGAGGCCGTGGCCGCGTCGGACACCGTCGAGGCCGAGCCGAAGGGCCGGACGCGCCGCCGCGCCACCCGCAAGGCGACCGCGCCGGCCGCCGAAGCCCCGCAGCCGGCCGCCGAGCCGGAGCCCGAGCCGGCCGTCGCGGCCGAGCCCGAGCCGCAGCCGGAGCCGGCCGCCGAGCCGCAGCCGGAGCCCGCTCCCGCCGAGGCCGAGGCCCCCGCGGCCGCACCGGCCCGTCCGCGGCGCCGTGCCGTCCGCAAGGCCACCTCGCCCGCCGGCTCGCCGGCCGGCGCGGAGGCGGCGGTGGTCGTCGTCGAGACGGCCCCGTCGGAGCCGACCCCGGCAGCCGCTGCCGAGCCCGCTGCCGAGCCCGAGGCCCCGGCCGAGGAGTCGGCCCCGGCCAAGAAGACGGCCCGCAAGACGGCCGCCAAGAAGGCCCCGGCGAAGAAGGCCGCCGCCAAGAAGACGACGACGGCCAAGAAGACCGCCGCCAAGAAGACGACGACGGCAAAGAAGACGACGGCGAAGAAGGCGACCAAGAAGACCGCGGCGGCGGAGCAGACCGCTCCCGCCACCGACACGGACGCCTGACCCGCCCGGGTCGCACGACAACGGACCGCCCCGGCCCCGCACCCCGCGGGCCGGGGCGGTCCCGTACCCGGAGAGAGGACGCCCCGATGGATGTCACCGGCGTCGACAGCGTGTTCCTGGCCAGAGGGCCGGCCGGGCCGGCCCTCGAGGCGTTCCTCGACGGCTGGCTGGCCCGCTGGCCCGCCCTGCGCGTGGGGTGGACGGAAACCCGGAACACGGCGGGCCGGGTGACGGCTCAGGCTTCCTGCTGTGGGACCGGCCGGGCCGGCCGGCGCTGCCGGTCGCGCACGGCGCGGTGTATGTGGAGCGTGACGCGGGGATGGACCGGTTCTGGGACGAGCACGGTTACGCGCCGGACGCCGCCGGCGAGGGGCCGTTCGCTCTGCTCTACCAGCCGCCGGCCCGGTCGGCGCTGACCGTGCGCGCCCTTCAGGACCCGTACCAGGACCTCCCCTCGGGCGGGTCCGGCTACGAGCCGTACGGCATCGAGCTGGTCGGTGCCGGTCTCACGCTGGTCACCACGGTGCCGCCCGGCCCGCCCGGGGACCCGTTCACGGACGCCGTGCACGGCGAGCTGCGCCGGGCCCTCGCCGCGCAGCGGGACCCGGTTTGACCTCCTAAACCCGGGCCCCGTACTCTTGACCGTCGGCGTGTCTACGTGCGCGCCAGCCACTGAGCACCTCACCTCCCGGGCCGCTGCGCGGTACGGGGGAGGCCGACCCGCGTTCTGCGGAGGACGGCTGGCTTCAGGGGTTCCCATCGAGCGAGAGAGAGATCCGCGTGTACGCCATCGTGCGCAGCGGTGGTCGCCAGCACAAGGTTGCTGTCGGCGACATCGTTGAGGTTGACAAGATTTCCACTGCCAAGGCTGGCGACACGGTCGAGCTCTCGACCCTGCTCGTTGTCGACGGCGACGCCGTGACCAGCGACCCGTGGGTCCTGGCGGGCATCAAGGTCCAGGCCGAGGTCGTGGACCACACCAAGGGCGCCAAGATCGACATCCTGCGCTACAAGAACAAGACCGGCTACCGCCGTCGCCAGGGTCACCGTCAGCAGTACACGGCGATCAAGGTCACGTCCATCCCGTCGGCCGCGAAGTAAAGAGGGACTGAGCAATGGCACACAAGAAGGGCGCATCGTCCACCCGGAACGGTCGCGACTCCAATGCCCAGCGGCTCGGCGTGAAGCGCTTCGGCGGTCAGGTCGTCTCCGCTGGTGAGATCCTCGTCCGCCAGCGCGGCACGCACTTCCACCCGGGCGCCGGTGTCGGCCGCGGTGGCGACGACACGCTGTTCGCCCTGCAGGCCGGCGCGGTGCAGTTCGGCACCCACCGTGGCCGCAAGGTCGTGAACATCGTTCCGGCCGCCTGATCCAGCTCCTGCTGATCAAGCGTTCGTAACTTACCGAGGGCGGATCCCAGCTCTTCCCGGCAGGCGCCGGGAAGAGAGGTCCGCCCTCGGCGCGTTTGCACGTACACACGTTTAATGGGACAGCAAGGCCTGTCCGGGACATCCCGTCTGTATCTGGAGGAACACCATGACCACCTTCGTGGACCGCGTCGAGCTGCATGTCGCCGCGGGTAACGGAGGCCACGGCTGCGCCTCCGTTCACCGGGAGAAGTTCAAGCCGCTCGGCGGCCCCGACGGCGGCAACGGCGGGCGCGGCGGCGACGTCGTCCTCGTCGTGGACCAGTCCGTGACGACGCTGCTGGACTACCACCACAGCCCGCACCGCAAGGCCACCAACGGCAAGCCCGGCGAGGGCGGCAACCGCTCGGGCAAGGACGGCCAGGACCTCGTCCTGCCCGTCCCGGACGGCACGGTCGTCCTCGACAAGGAGGGCAACGTCCTCGCCGACCTCGTCGGCCAGGGCACCACGTACGTCGCCGCCGAGGGCGGCCGCGGCGGCCTCGGCAACGCGGCGCTCTCCTCCGCCCGCCGCAAGGCGCCCGGCTTCGCGCTCCTCGGCGTGCCCGGCGCGACCGGCGACATCGTCCTGGAGCTGAAGACCGTCGCGGACGTGGCCCTCGTCGGCTTCCCGAGCGCCGGCAAGTCCTCGCTGATCTCGGTGCTCTCCGCCGCCAAGCCGAAGATCGCGGACTACCCGTTCACCACGCTCGTCCCGAACCTGGGCGTCGTCACCGCCGGCTCGACCGTCTACACGATCGCCGACGTGCCCGGCCTCATCCCGGGCGCCAGCCAGGGCAAGGGGCTGGGCCTGGAGTTCCTGCGGCACGTCGAGCGCTGCTCCGTCCTGGTGCACGTCCTGGACACGGCCACCCTGGAGTCCGACCGCGACCCCGTCTCCGACCTCGACGTCATCGAGGAGGAGCTCAAGCAGTACGGCGGCGGACTGGAGAACCGGCCGCGCCTCGTCGTCCTCAACAAGGTGGACATCCCGGACGGCAAGGACCTGGCCGACATGATCCGGCCCGACCTGGAGGCCCGCGGCTACAAGGTCTTCGAGGTCTCCGCGGTCGCCCGCACCGGCCTGAAGGAGCTCTCCTACTTCCTCGCCGAGGTCGTCGCGAAGGCGCGCGCCCGCAAGCCGAAGCAGGAGGCGACCCGCATCGTCATCCGTCCGAAGGCCGTCGACGAGACCGGTTTCACCGTCACCTTCGACGAGGCGGAGGGCGTCTACCGGGTGCGCGGCGAGAAGCCGGAGCGCTGGGTCCGCCAGACCGACTTCAACAACGACGAGGCCGTCGGCTACCTCGCCGACCGCCTGAACCGCCTCGGTGTCGAGGACGAGCTGCTGAAGGTCGGCGCCCGCGCCGGCGACGGCGTCGCCATCGGCTCCGACGAGAACGCGGTCGTCTTCGACTGGGAGCCGTCCATGATGGCCGGCGCCGAGATGCTGGGCCGCCGCGGTGAGGACCACCGCATGGAGGCGCCGCGTCCGGCCGCCCAGCGCCGCAAGGAGCGCGACGCCCGGCGCGGCGACTCCGCACAGGCCGAATACGACGAATTCCGTCCGTTCTGACCTGAATCATGCGGTCGGCGGGCGCATCGGGCGGCGCAGTTGAAGGGATGTTTACCCGGGTCGCCTAGGATCCACGGGGTGAGCAGCACCCAACCCCCCCGTGTCTCCGTCGTCGTGATCGCGTACAACGACGCCGGGCTCGTGGGCGAAGCCGTCACCTCGGCTCTCGCCCAGGGCCCGGTCGTGGCCGAGGTCATCGCCGTCGACGACGCCTCGGCCGACGGCACCGCGGAGGTGCTGGACGGCCTGGCCGCCGTCCACCCGCGCCTGAAGGTCGTCCACCGCACCGAGAACAGCGGCGGCTGCGGCACCCCCCGCAACGACGGAATCGCCGCCGCCACCTCCCCGTACGTGCTGTTCCTCGACAGCGACGACGTCCTGCCGCCCGGCGCGGCCGAGGCCCTCGTCCGCGCCGCCGAGGAGCACGGCGCGCCGGTGGCCGTCGGCGCCTGCGTGCGCCGGGAGCTGCCCCAGCACCAGGACACCCCCTGGGTGCCCGGCCTGTACCGGCACGGCGAGGTCGTCGACCGGCCGGCCGACCGGCCGGAGCTGGTCCGCGACACCCTCTGCGTGAACAAGCTGTACGAGCGCTCCTTCCTGGAGAAGCACGGCATCCGCTTCCCCGACGGCCGGTTCACCTACGAGGACTTCGTCTTCACCGCCCGCGTCCTGGCCGCCGCCCCGCGCATCGCCGTCGTCGAGGACCTCGTCTACGTGTGGCACGTCCGCCGCGGCGCCGCCCAGGTGTCGATCTCCCTGGACCGCAAGGACGTCTCCAACTGGCGCTCCCGCATCGAGGCCCACCGCACCGCCGCCCGGATCCTCGCCGAGGCCTCCCCGGAGCTCGGCCTCGCCTGCCAGGTGAAGTTCCTGGAGTACGACCTGCGCATGTATCTGCGCGAACTCGGCAGCGACCCCGGCTACCGGGCCGACTGGTGGGCCCTGACCCGCGACTACCTGGCCGGGTTCGACGAGGCCGCCGTCGAGGCCGCGGGGGCGCACGCCCGCTGGATCGTCCGCGTGCTGCGCGCCGCCGACACCCCGCCCGCCGACGTGGAGCGGCTGACCCGCTTCGCCGCCGAACCGCCGCGGCTGCCGCCCCCGTACGCGACCGGCCCCGGCGGCCGGCCCGTGTGGAGCGACGCCCTCCCCGTCGAGCTGGACGGGCTGCAGGAGCTGCCCCCCGCTGCACTGCCCGTCACCGTCGAGGCGGGCGCCGGAGCCGGCGCCGCCGGCCTGCGGATCCTGGTCCACGACCTGTACGGGCGGCTCGCCGAGGCCGGGCCGCGCACCGTCCGGCTGCGGTTCGTGCCGCGCTCCGGCGGCGAACCCCTCCTCGACCGGCCGGTCGACCTGCGCCCCGCCGCCGACGGCGGCTGGACCTGCGACGTCCCCTTCCCGCTGACCGCGGTCGCCGCCGCCGGGCGCCGACAGGGCCGCCGCGGCATGCAGGCCTGGGGCGTCGAGATCGACGTCGCCTTCGCCGACGGCACCGTCCTGGCGACCGCGCCGCGCCCCCTCGACGCGCTGCTGCGCCGCAGGGCGCTGCTCAGCAGCAGGTACGGTGTGCTGCTGGCGCAGCCGTACCGCACTGCCGGGGGTTCCCTGGCCCTGCGGCTCGCGCCGGGAGCCGCGGGCGCGCTGAGCTTCGTACGCAACCGCCTCCACCGGGCCCGCGCGGGCCGCGCGGCGGGATGACGCGGGCGGCGGCCCCGAAGGCCGCCGCCCGGACCCACGGAATGCACTCTGGAGAAACGCATGACTTTTCTGATCACCGGCGGCGCCGGCTACATCGGCTCGCACGTCGTCCGCGCGATGCTGCTCGCGGGTGAGCAGGTCGTCGTCCTCGACGACCTGTCCACCGGCAACGAGGACCGTGTTCCGGAGGGCGTCCCGCTGGTGATCGGCTCGGTCCTGGACCGCCTGGTCCTCGACGAGGTGATCCGCAAGCACAAGGTCACCGGCGTGGTGCACCTGGCCGGCAAGAAGCAGGTCGGCGAGTCCGTCGAGAAGCCGCTGTACTACTACCACGAGAACGTGGAGGGCCTGCAGGTCCTGCTCGGCGCGGTCGCCGCGGCCGGCGTCCGGAACGTCCTCTTCTCCTCCTCCGCCTCCGTGTACGGCATGCCCGACGTGGACCTCGTCACCGAGGAGACCCCGTGCGCGCCGCTGAGCCCGTACGGCGAGACCAAGCTCGCCGGCGAGTGGCTGATCCGCGCGGCCGGCCGGGCCCACGGCATCGCGACGGCCTGCCTGCGCTACTTCAACGTGGCGGGCGCGGCCACCCCGGAGCTCGCCGACACCGGCGTGTTCAACCTCGTCCCGATGGTCTTCGAGCGCTTCGACAAGGGCGAGGGCGCCCGCATCTTCGGCGACGACTACCCGACCCCGGACGGCACCTGCATCCGCGACTACATCCACGTCGAGGACCTGGCCGAGGCGCACGTCGCCGCGGCCCGGAAGCTGCGCGAGTGGGCGGACGCGGGCGAGTACCGCGACCTGACGGTCAACATCGGCCGCGGCGAGGGCGTCTCCGTGCGCGAGATGGCCACCCTGCTCAACGAGGGCACGGGCCACGCGTACGAGCCGGTCGTCGTGCCGCGCCGCCCCGGCGACCCGGCCAAGGTCGTCGCCTCCGCCGACCGCATCCACGCCGAGCTGGGCTGGAAGGCGAAGCACGACGTCCGCGACATGATCACCTCGGCGTGGGCGGGCTGGGAGGCCAACCGCGGCAAGGCCGCGCACACGTCGGAGCGCTGAGGGGCCCCTCCTCACCCGTGACACGACGGAGCCGCCCGCCCCGGTCCTCCGGGGCGGGCGGCTCCGTCGCACGGCGAGCGCGGCGCGGTCAGCGCTCCAGGAACGCGAACAGCCGCTCCCACCGGTCGGTGATCTCGGCCGCGGAATAGCGCCGCACCGCCCGGAAGGCCCGGTCGCCGAGCCGGTCGCGCAGCTCCCGGTCCGCCATCAGCGCGTCCAGGTGCCCGGCCAGCTCCATCGTGTTGCCCAGCCGCGCCAGCAGCCCGTCCTCGCCGTGCTCGACGATCTCGCGGACGCCGGGCGCGCAGTCGAACGCGACGACCGGCAGCCCCGCGGCCATCGCCTCCAGCAGGGTGATCGGGAAGCCCTCGGCCCGAGAGGCCTGCGCGAACACCGACCCCCCGCGCAGCGCGCCCAGCACGTCGTCGGTGCTGCCCGCCCACTCCACGGAGCCGGACACGCCGAGGGAGGCGGCGTGCTCCCGCAGCCGCGCCTCCTCGACGCCCGCGCCGTGGATCCGCAGGATCCAGTCCGGGTGCAGCGGGGCCGCTTCCGCCCAGGCGTCGAGCAGCAGGTCCACGCCCTTCTCGAAGGCGAGGCGGCCCACGCTCACGACGACCTTCTCCGTGCGCGGTGCGGGGGATTCCGGCATGAACGGCAGCGGGTTCGGCATGCTGGAGACGTTCTCCATGCCGGCCCGGATCCACAGGTCCGCGTCCTCGGGGGTGAGCACCAGCAGCCGGTCGACGTCGCGGTAGTGGCGGCGGACCCGCTCCCCTCGGGTCGACTTCCGGCTGGCCTCGAACGACTCGTGGCTCATGCCGACGACGGACAGCCCCTTGGTGTCGGCGAGCGCCACCCACTCCATCGCCCACACCTGCGTGACGATCACGACGCCGCCGGGGCGGGCCGCCCGCAGCAGGGTGCTCAGCTGCTCCGCCTTCTGCCGCATCAGCGCCCGCCGGGCGGCCTGGCGGCGCCGCTCGGGCGCGTTGAGCCGGCCCTTGATGCCGCGCAGGCGGCGGGCCTGCGGCGGGTGGGCGTCGTACAGGGTGGTCACCGCGTACGGCAGGTCCTGCGGCAGCTTCTGCCGGAGCTCCTCGGCGACGGGCGCGATGCCGACGAGGTGCACACGGTGGCCGCGGTCGGTGAAGAGCCGGGCCATCTGGTGCGACCAGGTCGTCACCCCGCCGATCTCGTCGACGCTGTTGGAGACGATGAAGACGTCGCGGCCGCCGCGCTGTTCGAGGTCCGCTGCGGTCCCGGCGGTCTGCTGGCTCACTTTCCGCTCCTGGTGAAGAACTTCTCGACGATCCGGCGGGCTGCGTCGCCGCGGTCGTACTCGCCGAACTCGGTGAGGAAGCGCTGGCGCGCCTCCGCGTACTTGGCGTCCGCCTCGTCGAAGGCGGCGACGGCCTGGAAGAGCTCCTCGGCCGTGGCCACGACCGGGCCGGGGGCCTTCTCCTTCAGGTCGAAGTACGTGCCGCGGATGTCGCCCGCGTAGCTGTCGTAGTCGTACGCGAAGAAGAGCATGGGCCGGTCCAGGACCGCGTAGTCGAACATCACGGAGGAGTAGTCGGTGATCAGCCCGTCGGCGAGGGCCAGCAGCGGGGTGATGTCGTGGTGCCGGGAGACGTCGACGACGCGGCCCGCGACCGACGGCGGCAGGGAGACGCTGTTGAGGTAGTGCGTGCGCACCAGCAGCGTGAAGCGGTCGCCGAGGCGTTCCGCGAACTCCTCCACGTCGAAGGGGAACTCGAACCCCTCGACGGCGCCCTCCGCGTTGGCCCGGAAGGTGGGCGCGTACAGCAGCACCCGCTTGTCCGGGTCGATGCCCAGCTCGGCCGCGAGCGGGCCGCGGACCCGCTCCCCGCTCTGCGCCTCGGCGCGGTGCGCCTCCACGAGGGCGTCGTTGCGCGGGTAGCCGGCGCGCAGCAGGACCTCGTCGCGCAGGCGGAAGCCCTTGGCGAGGGTGCGGACGTCGTGCTCGGAGCGGACGAGGAAGTGGTCGAACCGGTCCACGGCCGCCTGGAAGCGGTCCTGGGCGGCGCGGCCCTGCGCCTTGGTGCGCGGCTCGTGGAAGCCCATCCGCTTGAGGGCCGAGCCGTGCCAGGTCTGGATGTAGGTGGTGCCCTCGCGCTTGGCCAGGGCGAGGGGGAAGCCCTGGTTGTCGATCCAGAACTCCGCCTGGGCGAGCGCACGCAGGTACTGCCAGCTCCAGCGCTTGACCAGGGTGGCGTCCTTCGGGAAGCCGGTCGGCTTGGCGCCCGCGTAGGACCAGACCGCCTCGAAGGGGACGCCCTGGCGGACCATCTCCTCGTAGATCGCCTTCGGGCTGTCGCTGTACTGCTTGCCCATGTGGCTCTCGAAGACGACCAGGCCCTTCTTGACCGGCAGCTTCGAGAAGACCTCGTGGTAGACGCGGACCTTCTGCTCGCCCGAGCCGAGGTTGCGGCGGGCGCGCAGGGCCTTGCGCAGTCCGCGCTTGACGACGCCGGCGGCCTTGCCGTGCATGGCGCCGGTGATGAGCGCCTGGGTGCGGACGGCGGCGGGGCCCTCGGCGGTCAGGACGTAGGAGAGGTTGCCCTTCTTGGTGACCTCGGGCTCGAAGCGGTCGGAGACCAGCCGGGTCAGGCGGGGGCGGACCCGCAGGCGGGCCGCCGCATCGAGGTCGAGGCCGGCGGTGGAGACGCGGGTGACGATGCGCTCGCCGCCGGCGTCGAGGCGCAGGCGGACGTCCCAGACGGCGTCGACGATGCCGAGGGGGCGCACGGTGCCGGCGATGTCGGCGGTGGCGGTCCACTCGATCGTGTCACCCGCGTGTCGGACGGTTGCCGCCCGGAAGCTGAAGGAGCGGACGCCGATCTGCCGGCGGGCGCGCAGCTCCAGCACCGCGGAGAGCTCCGCGTCCGGGCCGATGCGGCGCAGCGGGTTCACGATCGATCCGGAGAGGGTGACGGTGCCGCGGCCGTCGTCCTCGTAGGAGGTGAGGCGGTTGCCGAGGGTGAGGCCGGTGAGCGGAGTGGTGTGGAAGCCCTGCCCGGTGACGTCCAGTATCCGGCGGGCCTCGGTGTCGGCCGGGTCGTCGATGTGGTTCGCACACCAGTAGACGCGGCCGTCGCGCTCGGCGAGCGGGGAGGTCAGCCGGCCCTTGTTGACCATGGCGTCGGCGGCCGGGAGGAGGTTGTCCCAGTCCTCCTTGCCCAGCAGGTAGGCGCAGATCGCCTGGAGGTGGGTGACGTGCTCGTACGCGGCGGGGTCGATGGTGGCCAGGTAGCCGTTGGCCAGGCGGGCGAACTCCTGGCGGTAGGCGTCGCCGAGCAGCGGCAGGTCGCGCAGGTGCAGCACGAGGTCGTGCTTGAGGAACTTGGCGTCCTTCGCGGTCTTGATGTCGGTGTAGCCCTTGGAGGCCAGCAGTTCGTCGACCCGGCGGTGGATCTCCATGCGGTGCACGAAGTTGGCGATCTCGTGGCGCCGGTTGCTGATCGACTTCGAGGCGGCCTTCTCGACGACGTTCCAGCGGTAGACCTGGTTCGGGATCAGGGTGATGCGGCGCGCGGCGACGTAGGCCTGGGCGGAGAACAGCAGGTCCTCGTAGTGGATGCCGACGGGGAACTCCAGGCCCTGCTCCAGCAGGAAGGAGCGCCGGTAGCACTTGTTCGTCGACAGCGTGTCGTAGACCAGCAGGTCGGGGAACTCGGTGATCGACTCCAGGGTGCGGGTGCGGGAGTAGATCCAGGGGTACCACTCGGTGGTCTTGCCCCAGCGGTTGTCGAGGTGCACCCGCACGCACATCCCGGAGACCAGGTCGGAGCCGGTCCGCTCGGCCGCGTCCAGCATGTTGCGGCAGGCGTTCCGCTCCAGGACGTCGTCGCTGTCGAGGAACATCACGTACGTGCCGGCGGCCTGCCGGATGCCGTGGTTGCGGGGGGCTCCGCAGCCGCCGCTGTTCTCGGGCAGCCGGAAGGCGCGGACCCGGCCGGGGTGGGCGGCTTCGAGCTCCTGTGCGACCGCGTAGGACCGGTCCTTGCTGCAGTCGTCGACGATCACGACTTCGACCCCGTGCAGCGTCTGGTCCAAAACCGACCGGACGGCTGTCGGCAGACGCTCTTCGTCGTTGTAGACGATGACGACCACGGAGACGTCAGGCACGTGCACCTCGATCCCTTCGTTCCATTCCGCTTAACCCGTCAAAGCTACCGTGTGCCGCAGGGATCTCAGGCAGGCCGACCCTCGGCGTGCATACTTTTGAGGGCAGGCAAGTGGCTGGTCCGGTGGTCGTCCCTCACCCGTTCGGACCCCCGCAGGAAGTGTTCATGACGAAGCTGTCCGTAGTGGTTCCCTGCTACAACGAAGAAGCCGTGATCGACAGCTTCGACCAGGAGATCCGCAGAGTGCTGGACTCCCTGCCGGTCGAGTACGAGGTCTGCTACGTGGACGACGGCAGCCGTGACGGAACCCTCGGCAAACTCCGCAAGATCGCGGCCGATTACGCGGACCGCACCCGCTACGTCTCCTTCAGCCGGAACTTCGGCAAGGAGGCCGGCATGCTCGCAGGGCTGCGCGAGGCCTCCGGCGACGCCGTCGTGATCATGGACGCGGACCTCCAGCACCCGCCGGAGCTCATCGCCACCATGCTCGACTACCACCGGCAGGGCCACGACCAGATCATCGCCCGCCGCAACCGCGAGGGCGACAAGAGGCTCCGCTCCGCCCTCAGCCGCCTCTACTACCGCGGTGTCAACCGCTGGGTGGACGTCGAACTCACGGACGGGGTGGGCGACTTCCGGATGCTGTCGCGGTCCGCCGTCGACGCGCTGCTGTCGCTGCCGGAGTACAACCGCTTCTCCAAGGGCCTGTTCTCCTGGATCGGCTTCGACACCGTCCACTTCGACTACCGCAACGCCCGGCGGGAGGCGGGGGAGACCAAGTGGAAGTTCGGCTCCCTGCTGAACTACGCCATGGACGGGCTGATCTCCTTCAACAACCGGCCGCTGCGCATCGGCATCTGGGCGGGCGTGTCGCTGGTGGCGCTGACCGCCGTGTACGCGCTGTGGGTGGCGGTCGCGGCCATGACGCGCGGAGTGGACGCGCCGGGCTACGTCACCCTCGTCGCGATCATCGTGGGCATCGGCGGCGTACAGATGATCATGCTGGGTCTGATCGGCGAGTACATCGGGCGCATCTACTACGAGACCAAGCGCCGCCCCCACTTCCTGGTGAAGGAGTCCCACGGCGCCGACGTCCGGCCGCGCCCGGCCGCTGCCGCCGCTGCCGCCGCCGTGCTGCGCGCCGAGCGCGAACGGGGCGGACCCGCGGCGGCCGGGCCGGCGCCCGTCACCGCGGACGGGGAGGTGCCCCGCACATGAGGGACCAGCTCGGCCAGATCTTCCGCTTCGCGCTCGTCGGCGCCGTCAACACCGGCACCTTCTTCGGCATCTACCTGCTGCTGCACCCGTGGATGCCGTACTTCCTCGCCTACACCCTGGCGTTCCTGCTGGCGATGGTCGGCTCGTTCTTCATGAACACCTACTTCACCTACCGGACCAGGCCGACCTGGAAGAAGTTCCTCCTCTTCCCGCTGACGAACGTCACCAACTACGTGATCCAGTCGGCGGGCCTCTACGCCCTCGTGGCCTGGGCCGGGATGGACACCCGGATCGCCCCGCTCGTCGCGGCCGTGGTCGCCATCCCCTTCACCTTCCTGCTCTCCCGGAAGATCCTCGTCCCCGGCGGCCGCTCCGCCGCCGGGCAGCGCGAGCCGGCCGGCAGTTGCCCCGGGCCCCGCTGACCCGCGGACCGCGGGTGCGGCCGGGGGCCGCCGTCCACCCTCCGAAACCCCGGAGCGGCGGCCTCCGGGCACCCCGTAGATTGAGATGACAGACGTACCGGCAAGGCGAGGGGCAAGGGGACACACGTGTCAGCGGCTAGGCAGGGCGTCCTCGACGCCCGCAGGATCGTGGTCAAGGTCGGCTCCTCGTCCCTGACCACCGCGGCCGGCGGACTGGACGCCGACCGGGTGGACGCACTGGTCGACGTACTGGCCAAGGCCCGCAGCGGCGGCGAGAAGGAGATCGTCCTCGTCTCCAGCGGCGCCATCGCCGCCGGCCTCGCCCCGCTCGGCCTGCGCCGCCGCCCCACCGACCTCGCCCGGCAGCAGGCCGCCGCCAGCGTCGGCCAGGGCCTGCTCGTCGCCCGCTACACCGCCTCCTTCGCCCGCTACGGCGTCCGCGTCGGCCAGGTCCTGCTCACCACCGACGACACCAGCCGGCGCGCGCACTACCGCAACGCCTACCGCACGCTCGACCAGCTGCTCGCCATGGGCGCGCTGCCGGTCGTCAACGAGAACGACACCGTCGCCACGGACGAGATCCGCTTCGGCGACAACGACCGCCTCGCCGCGCTCGTCGCCCACCTCGTCCGCGCCGACCTCCTCGTCCTGCTCTCCGACGTCGACGGCCTCTACGACGGCGACCCCTCGCTGCCCGGCACCACCCGTATCGAGGAGGTCCGCGGCCCGCAGGACATCGCGCACGTCTCCATCGGCAGCGCCGGCAAGGCCGGCGTGGGCACCGGCGGCATGGTCACCAAGGTCGAGGCCGCGCGCATCGCCGCCGCCGCGGGGATCCCCGTCGTGCTCACCTCCGCCAGCCACGCCGCCGACGCGCTCGCCGGCCGCGAGACCGGCACCCACTTCCACGCCACCGGCCGCCGCTCCGCCGACCGGCTGCTCTGGCTCCAGCACGCCTCGACACCCCAGGGGCACCTCGTCCTCGACGAGGGCGCCGTGCGCGCCGTCACCGAGCGCGGCAGCTCGCTGCTGCCCGCCGGCATCGCCGCCGTCGAGGGCGACTTCACGGCCGGCGACCCGGTCGAGCTGCGGGGGCCCGACGGGCGGGCCGTCGCACGCGGCCTCGTCAACTTCGACGCGAAGGAGCTGCCGCGGCTCCTCGGCCGCTCGACCCGCGAACTTGCCCGGGAACTCGGTCCCGAGTACGAGCGCGAGGTCATCCACAGGGACGATCTGGTCCTGCTGCAGGGCTGAGGTTCGGCAAAACAGCCGCGCGGCGGCCCGCGGACTGGTCAACTGTGAAAGGCCCGACAACGCGTGGTGCAGACAGGAGGCGGCTGGTGAGACGAGCGCTGACCAGCATCGACGGCGGCGGGGACGAGCGGGCCGAGGCCTCCCGCCTCTGGCACGTCACCCTGAGCGTCTCCGGCAAGCCGGCGCCGCTGTCCGAGGTGCGGCGCGGCCTGGAGCAGCTGGCCCACGACCACCCCTTCCTGCTGACCAGCAGATACGCCGACGACCACGCCGAGATCCGGTACTGGGAGGAGGCCCGCGACCTCCACGACGCGGCAGCCGTGGCGCTGCGGCTGTGGGGCGAGCACCGCTCCACGGCCAGGCTCCCCCCGTGGGAGATCGTCGGCCTGGAGGTCATCGACCGGGCGACCTACCACCTCCGGGTGGCGGAGGGCTACGGCCCGCCGCCGGCGCACCCGGTGGGCGTCCACCCGTACTGAGCCGGCGGCCTCCGCCCGGCGCCCGCCGTCCCGCCGCCCGCACCCGCCCGCTGCGGGCGGCGGGACACACGGCTTCGGGGCGGGGGCGAGCGGCCCGGTGCGCCCCTCGTCTCGCGGGGTGGGAAGGCCTGCCGGGCGGGCCGCGCCGGCGACTACCCTGGGCGGCATGACCTCGCTCGATGCCACGACCTCGCCCGTCCTCGACGCCGCGCGCCGCGCCCGCACCGCCGCCGCGGCCGTCGCCCCGCTCCCGCGGTCCGCCAAGGACACCGCGCTCCTGGCCATTGCGGACGCCCTGGAGGCCCGTACGGCCGAGATCACCGCCGCGAACGCCGTCGACACCGACAAGGCGCGCGCCGCCGGCACCAGCGAGACCGTCATCGACCGCCTCACCCTCACCCCGGAGCGGATCCGCGCCATCGCCTCCGACGTCCGCGACGTCGCCGCCCTCCCCGACCCCGTCGGCGAGGTCGTCCGCGGCTCCACCCTCCCCAACGGCATCGACCTGAGGCAGATCCGCGTCCCGCTCGGCGTCGTCGGCATCATCTACGAGGCCCGGCCCAACGTCACCGTCGACGCAGCCGCGCTCTGCCTCAAGTCCGGCAACGCCGTCCTGCTGCGCGGCAGCTCCTCCGCCTACGCCTCCAACACCGCGCTCGTCGCGATCCTCCGCGACGCCGTCGAGTCCGCCGGCCTGCCCGCCGACGCGGTCCAGCTCGTCCCCGGCGAGTCCCGCGACTCCGTCCGCGAGCTGATGCGCGCCCGCGGCCTCGTCGACGTCCTCATCCCGCGCGGCGGAGCCTCCCTCATCAAGACCGTCGTGGAGGAGTCCACCGTCCCGGTCATCGAGACGGGCACCGGCAACTGCCACGTCTACGTCGACGCGCAGGCCGACCTCGACATGGCCGTGGAGATCCTCGTCAACTCCAAGGCGCAGCGGCCCTCCGTCTGCAACGCCGCCGAGACCCTCCTCGTCCACCGGGACATCGCCGACGCCTTCCTGCCGCGCGCCCTCGACGCCCTCGCCGACGCCGGCGTCACCGTCCACGGCGACGCGCGGGTCCTCGCCGCCGCCGAGGACTCCAAGGCCACCGCCGTGCCCGCCACCGACGAGGACTGGGCGGCCGAGTACCTCTCCTACGACATCGCCGCCGGCGTCGTCGACTCGCTCGACGACGCCGTCGACCACATCCGCCGCTGGACCTCCGGCCACACGGAGGCGATCGTCACCACCTCGCAGGCCGCCGCCCGCCGCTTCACCCAGCTGGTCGACTCCACCACCGTCGCCGTGAACGCCTCCACCCGGTTCACGGACGGCGGCCAGTTCGGCTTCGGGGCCGAGATCGGCATCTCCACGCAGAAGCTGCACGCCAGGGGCCCGATGGGCCTGCCCGAGCTGACCTCCACCAAGTACATCGTCACCGGCGACGGCCACGTGCGGTAACCGTCCGGTGGACACGGGGTGGCCGGATTTCGGCGGACACCCTGCCCAAAGCCGCCCCCCAGGTCTACGCTGGTCCCGTGCCGGACGACGTGGGGGGCAGGTACCCGGACGACGGGGAGCCCGACGACGACCGCGGAGGCGTTGAGTTCGACTTCGCCGCCGTGGTACTCGACGAGGACTTCGTCCGGAGCGCGGAGATCCATGAACCCAGCGCCGCCGAGCGGCAGCGGGCCGCCGACCGCGCCCGCGCCGAGGCGGAGGCCGCGCGGGCCGTCGCGGGCGGCTGGCCCTCCGACGACGACCACGACGGGTACGGCTACGGCATCGACGAGCCCGGCTGGGAGCACCACTACGCCCACGGCTACCCCGAAGGGCCGTACGGCACCTACGGCGGCAGCCTGCGCCCCTACCGCGGCCGCTCACCGTGGCTCCGCCCCGTGGCCTGGGTCCTCGCCTTCGTGATGGGACTCGGGATGGTCGCGCTCGCCTTCAGCGCCGTCTACCGGAGCGCCTCCGGGGGTTCCGAGCCCGCCCCGGCGCCCTCCAGCACCCCGCTCAGGGAAGTAACCGGCGCCGGGGCGTTTATGGAACCCGTCGGCCGCCAACCCTGAAGGTACGGCCCCGCTCCGTCCACGCGGGCAGGGGGCTTCTCTGAACCGGTGACAGCGGGGAGAAGCAATGGCCGCGCCGGCAGATCCACCCGACGGACCCCCCGACGGCATCGGCGAGGGGGACGACGAGCTCCGCCCGGACGAGTACCGGTCGGTCGTGTTCGACGAGGACTTCGTGCGCGCTGCCCGCCTCCAGGAATTCTCCGCGCAGGAGCGGATGGGCGAGCACGCACGGGCCGTCCGCAGCCGCTCCATCTGGTCGGGCGGCGGCCCCGCCAAGCCCCGGACCGGCGCTCCCGGCCGCGCCGCCCGCCAGGGCATGCTGCTCGTCCTGCTCATCGCGGTCGCCTTCGCCGCGGCCGTGTACATGGGGCTGAGCAATCCCGCCGCGCCCCGGGCGCAGATCAGGACCGAGCCGCTGACCAGCACCGTCGTCCCGCTGGCCCCGGCCGCAGCGGTGCCCGGAGGGCAGCCCGCCGACCTGTTCGGGCGGGGCCCGGCCGCCGAATACCGCATCGGGGCGGCCGGGATCACCATGCCGGCCGTCCGGCGCACCGCGCACTTCACCGACGGGCAGGTCGTCACCGCCCTGTCCATCGCCAAGGACTACCTCGTGCAGTCCTCCCTCGACCCGGACGTCCTCGCGGGCACCGCCACCCGGCCCGTGCGGGTCCTGCTCGACCCGGACCAGCTGGAGCAGTTCGACCGCAGCATGGACTCGCCCTCCGGCGACGGGCGGCACGCCGCCACCGGCTGGCTGGTCCGCTTCGAGCGGGGCACCGCCGCGGTCGCCGACCCGCGGGTCCGCGTCCACGGCACGCTCGCCTTCGAGGAGGTCTCCCCGGAGGTTTTGGAGGTCACCACGGACCACACCTTCGTGTACGCCGTACGGCCCGCCGCGGCGGCGCAGCCGGCCTCCGGCGAGGCCTCCCTCTTCACGGTCCGCCGCGAACTGCGCTTCCGCTTCGACCTGGAGGACCTCGCCACCCGGCGGACGGAACTGGTGTCGGCCTACGTGCTGGCCGGACCCCAGGCCTGCTCCGCCGACCCGGCCGGCGCCTTCCGCCCGCTCCCGGCCGGCACCGGGCCCACCACCGTGGGCCCGGCCGCGAGCGACCCGTACGCCGCGGGCCGGCCCCGGCGCACCGCCGGCCTGTGCGGCGTACTGGCGCCGGCCGAGCCGGCGGCGCCGCCCGTCAGCCCCGCCCCGTAGCACCCCCGGCCTCGCCGCCCGCAGCGCCCGCCGGTCCGGACGCGGTCCCGGAGCCGGCCGCGCCGGTGAACTTGTCCCTCAGCCGGCCGCCCAGGTCGGCCGTCCCGCCCGCGATGTCGCCCACCAGCTTCATCAGCGGATCCCGGCTCGTGCGCACCGAGTCCGCATAGTGCGCGGCCGACTGCCGGAAGGAGTCCGTCACCGAGGCGTCCTTGTCCTCGTCGCGCCGCGGGTAGTGGCCGTCCATGATCCGCTGGTAGTCCCGGCTCTGCGACCACTTCTTCAGCTCGGCCGCCCGCACCGTGGTGAAGGGGTGCGTCCGCGGCAGCATGTTGAGGATCTTCAGTACGGAGTCCCGCAGGTCGCCGCTCGACTCGTACTCCTCGGCCTGGGCGAGGAAGGCGTCCACGTTCATCTCGTGCAGGTGGTTGCCGCCCGCGATCTTCATCAGGCCGCGCATCGAGGCGTTCACGTCCTGCCCGACCAGCAGCCCCGCCCGGTCCGCCGACAGCTCCGACTTGCGGAACCACTCCCGCAGCGCCGTCACGATCGCGGAGATCGCCACCGTGCCCAGCGGGATCCAGGCCACCTTCAGCGCGAGGTTCGTCAGGAACAGCAGCACCGTGCGGTACACGGAGTGGCCCGACAGCGCGTGCCCCACCTCGTGGCCCACGACCGCCCGCATCTCCTCCTCGTCGAGGAGCTCCACCAGGGCCGTGGTCACCACGATGATCGGCTCGTCCAGCCCGATGCACATGGCGTTCGGCTTCGGGTCCTGCTGGACGTACATCTGCGGGACCTTCTCCAGGTCCAGGATGTAGCAGGCGTCCCGGAGCATCTCGTGCAGGTGCGGGAACTGCGTCTCGCCCACCCGCACCGAGTCCGACAGGAACAGCAGCCGCAGGCTGCGCTCCGGAAGCAGCCCGCTCAGCGCCTTGAACACCGTGTCGAACCCGCTCAGCTTGCGGAGCGCCACCAGGGCGGACCGGTCCGCCGGGTGCTCGTACGCCCGCGATGAAATGCCCTCGAACCTCTTGCGGTCGCGCGCCGGCACCTTCTCGAAAACCGTCCCGCTCATGACGCCTCCCCCTCGATCGGACCTGGATGCACGTGCGTCTATCCTCTCCAACGCCTGAGTCGGCGTGAGCGTGCCCCAGGCCCCCGCATACGATGTGAGCGAGATCTCCGCCCGCTCCCCGACTCGATAGGTACCCCCTGATGAGCCTCACTTCAACCGCCCACTCCCTGGTTCTCCTCGCCTCGGAGGGGGCCGAGCAGCACGGCGGCAACCACGACAGCCTCAACCCGTACGTCACCGGCGGCGCCGCGCTCCTCATCCTGCTCCTGATGCTCTGGGTCACCACGCGCCTGAACCGCGACCGCTGAAGCGCCCCGCGGGCGCGCACGCGCCCGACCCCGGTCCGCGGCAGCCGGCCGGGCCAGTAGGCTCTGCGCTCATGGGAGAGCAGGAGACGCCTACCGGCCCGGTCAAGCGCCGGCTCGGCGTGATGGGCGGGACATTCGACCCGATCCACCACGGACACCTCGTGGCCGCCAGTGAAGTGGCAGCCCTGTTCCACCTCGACGAGGTGGTCTTCGTGCCGACGGGCGAGCCCTGGCAGAAGTCGCACCGGGCCGTGTCGCCCGCCGAGGACCGCTACCTCATGACCGTCATCGCGACGGCGTCGAACCC
Source organism: Streptomyces sp. WAC05292 (assembly GCF_003949955.1). NCBI lineage: Bacteria > Bacillati > Actinomycetota > Actinomycetes > Kitasatosporales > Streptomycetaceae > Streptomyces > Streptomyces sp. WAC05292. The sequence goes on along the minus strand of NZ_RPSE01000070.1, from coordinate 699 downwards.
CCAGTTCTCGGTGAGCCGCATCGACATCGACCGCGGCGGGCCGACGTACACGATCGACACCCTGCGCGACCTCAGTGCGCTCAACCAGGACGCCGACCTCTTCTTCATCACCGGCGCCGACGCCCTCGCGCAGATCCTCACCTGGCGCAACGCCGACGAGCTCTTCTCCCTCGCCCACTTCATCGGGGTGACCCGGCCCGGCCACGCCCTCTCCGACGACGGCCTGCCCGAAGGCGGCGTCTCCCTCGTCGAGGTGCCCGCCCTCGCCATCTCCTCCACCGACTGCCGCACACGCGTGGCCCAGGGCGACCCGGTCTGGTATCTGGTGCCGGACGGTGTGGTGCGCTACATCGACAAGCGTGAGCTGTACCGGGGAGTCTGAGCTCCCGGCAACGAGAGGGGCCCGCGGTGAACGACCGACAGGAGCCGTACGACCCGTACGACCCGTACGGAGCCGGGGAGCAGCAGCTCATCGGCTATGACGCGTACGGGCGCCCGGTGTACGGCCCCGCGCCCGCGGCCCCGCCTGCCCACCACCCCGACCACGGCGCCGGGTACCCGGACCCCGGTCCCGGCGCGGGCCCGCACCACGGTCCGGACCCTGGCCACGGCGCCGACGCGGCCTATGGCGGCACCCCCTCGTACGGCGGACAGCAGCACTACCCGGCGCAGCCCCAGCAGTACGCGCCCCCGCAGTAC
>NZ_RPSE01000709.1:0-1439 GCF_003949955.1 Streptomyces sp. WAC05292 | reverse complement strand
GTCGGGGGTCACGGCCGCGTCAGCTCCGCCCGTGGCGCAGGGCGGGGTGGGCTCCGGCGGCGACGAGGTCGGCCACGGCCGACTTCGGGTCGCGTCCGGTCACCAGGGATTCCCCCACGAGGACGGCGTCGGCGCCCTCGTTGGCGTAGGCGATGAGGTCGTGCGGTCCGCGGATGCCGGACTCGGCGACCTTGACGACGTGTGCCGGGATCTCGCCGACGACGCGCTCGAAGGTGGAGCGGTCGACGCTGAGGTCCTTGAGGTTGCGCGCGTTCACGCCGATGATCTTCGCGCCGGCCGCGACCGCGCGCTCGACCTCCTCCTCGTCGTGGACCTCGACGAGCGGGGTGAGGCCGATGGACTCGGCCCGCTCGATGAGGGAGACGAGGGCCTCCTGCTCCAGGGCCGCGACGATCAGCAGCGCGAGGTCGGCTCCGTAGGCGCGGGCCTCCCACAGCTGGTACGCCGTGACGATGAAGTCCTTGCGGAGGATCGGGATGTCCACGCGGGCGCGGACGGCCTCCAGGTCGGCCAGCGAGCCGCCGAAGCGGCGCTGCTCGGTGAGGACGGAGATGACCGCCGCACCGCCCGCCTCGTAGTCGGCGGCGAGTCCGGCCGGGTCGGCGATCGCGGCCAGTGCGCCCTTGGACGGGCTGGACCGCTTGACCTCGCAGATCACCTTGACGCCGTCGCCGCGCAGGGCCGCGACGCCGTCCTTCGCCTGGGGCGCCTTGGCGGCACGCTCCTTGAGCTCGTCGAGGCTCACGCGGGCCTGCCGTTCGGCAAGGTCTTCGCGGACCCCTTCGATGATCTCGTCGAGCACACTCACGCGAGCGGCCCCCTTCCGGGTCGATGACGGTCGGCCGCCGTGCAGTCACGTACGACTGCAAGGTCGGCAATCAAATGGTATCCGGCCACGGCGCACCGCTCCGCACGCGGCTGCGGGCGTCCCATTGGCTGGACATTCGGAATACGGGATTCATAAGGGCCTCAGGGGGCCAGTGCGGCGCCGAAGGGAAGATTCCGGACGACGGAGAAGACCAGGGCCGCCCCGCCGAGGGCCCACCAGGACGGGCCGCTGAGGGCGAAGCGCGGGGTCGGAGCGCCGCGCCCGGCCCGCAGCAGCCACAGGGCTGCGAATCCGGCGAAGGCGAAGTAGCCGATCACGGCCATCGCATTGGCCCCGAATGCGGCGGCGAGATCGCCGTGGGCGAACGCGTGGGCGCTGCGCAGTCCGCCGCATCCCGGACACAGGATTCCGCTCAGCCGGAAAAGCGGGCAGACCGGATAGTGGCCGGGCTCATTGGGGTCCACGGCGCCCACGTACGCAAATGCGGCGGCCGCCGCGAGCACCGTGAGGGCCGGGGCGGCGAGCCTGCGCGCCCGCGAGGCCGGTACGGCTGCCGGGGCCCCGGGAGCGCCCGGCGCGGGCGGGGCGG
>NZ_RPSE01000708.1:0-1445 GCF_003949955.1 Streptomyces sp. WAC05292 | reverse complement strand
CCTTCGTCGTCGCGTCGCTGCGCGATGGCCCTTGCGGGCCACCCTTGACAGGACGACCCGCCCCGGAATGCCAACAAGCTGCCGGGAAGCCCCCAGGGGAATGGCCTGGAGGGAACGTGAGGCATGAGGGGGCATCAGGGAGCTTTCTCTCCCGCCCCGGCGGCCGCATCCAGCCCCACCGGCATCAGCAGACCCCTCGGCGGCAGCCGAGCCGGCTCTGGTGTCGCCAAACGATGTCCAGAGCATCATCCGGCGACAGAAGCGCCCCAGATCGCTACGCGGCCCGGCTCCCTTCGGCGGCCGACGGCCGTCCGGGGCGGGCGTGGCGCGTGAGATCGCTACAGGGGCGCCGTCAGCTCGGCGACTGACCGCCGGAATGTCAGATGACGGGGGCTGGTGGGGCGGATGCCGTCCTCCTGGCGTCGGACGCCGATATATGAGGAGCGGGGAGGGGGTTGGGGCGCTTCGCGCCCCACGACAGCCCCATGTCGCCGAAAGGGCGGCAGAGCGCAGCGAGTCGGACCGCTTTGCGGCCCTGGACGGCCCGCCGGCCGGCGAAGGACCAACGTGTGAGCGACTTGGGGCGCTGCCCAGACGGAGCCGGCCACCGAACATGCACGGCGGGCAGCGGGTGGGGGCGCTGCGCGGCCCAGGACGGGGGTCAGCCGCCAAACAGCCCGGCGTATGCAGCGATCCGAGGCCCTGCGCGGCCTCGGGCGGCGGTCAGGGGCCGAGTCGAGGGCGCCCCCAGAGCGATCTGCCGCGTCGCCCAGCCGTCACGGCCGTCAGCCGCCGGGCCGAGGGTGCCCTTGTAGCGATGTGTTGCGCTCCCGGCCCGTGACGGCGGTTAGCCGCTGAACCGATGCCTTGCGGCGATCTGTTGCGTCGCCCGGTGCGTGACGGCCTTCAGCCGCCGGGCCGAGGGCGCCTCCGCAACGGTCCGCTGCGCCTCCCGGCCCTTGACGGCCGTCAGTCGCCGAGCCGAGGGCGCCCACGTAGCGATCTGCCGCGTCTCCCGGCCTCTGACAGCGGCCGGCCGCTGAGCCGAGGTTGCCCTGTAGCGATCTGGGGCGCTCCTGTCTCCGGATGATGCTCTGAGCATCGTTTCGCGACATCACGGCCCTTCCGGGCTTTCGCCGCCGGGACTGCTGATGCCGGGCGGACAGGACACGGCCGCCGGAGCGGGAGGGCAAGGGCTCTGACGAACCCCTGTGGTCTTCGTCCCCCCTGGCCGTTCCCCTGGGGGCGTCCCGGCAGAAAAAATGCCTCCGGGGCGGGTCGGTCTGTCAAGGGTGGCCCGAAGGGCCATCGCGCAGCGACGCGACCAAAGGGAGCGCCCTTGAGAGACCGGCCCGCCCCGGACACCATCAACTGCCCGGGACACCCCCAGCACCACCACTGACCCCGACCGATCGGCTTCCGCCCAGCCCCCGCCGTCACACACC
>NZ_RPSE01000707.1:0-1451 GCF_003949955.1 Streptomyces sp. WAC05292 | reverse complement strand
GCCCTACCTTTCAACTCACGGGTGCACCCCAGCCATTCGTAAGGTTGTGGCACCCAGGGGAGCGGGGTGTGGCTCTCAGGCTGGCTGCTGTTGTTCGTGGCTCCGGAGGCTTGGCCGCCCTGCTCCCCACGACGACTCGGCCGCCGATTAGGAAGTGCGACAAGATCGCTGTGTAGGGCAATGCCGGCGAGGTCGTCCGTGGTACGCAAGGCAGGAACGACTTCGGGAGCACGATGAGCCGGATATGGGCCGGGATCGACTGCGGTAAGACCCACCACCACTGCGTCGCTATGGACGCCGACGGCAAGACCCTGCAGTCTCGCCGGGTGGCCAACGACGAGCCGGACCTCCTGAAGCTCATGGGGGACGTCCTCGACCTCGCCGACGGACGCGAGGTGACCTGGGCGATGGACATGACCGGCGGTGAACCCGGTCTGCTGATCGCCGTCCTGGTCAACCACGCACAGGAGCTGCTCTACATCCCCGGCCGCATGGTCAACCGGGCCTCCGACGCCTACCGGGGGGAGGGCAAGACCGACGCCCGCGACGCCCGCGTCATCGCCGACCAGGCACGCATGCGCCGGGACCTGCAGACGATCCGTCCCGACGACGAGACCACGATCGAGCTGCGGCTGCACACCAGCCACCGCATCGACCTGGTCGCCGACCGCACCCGCACCATCAACCGCCTGCGGGGCACCCTGCTGAGCATGTTCCCCGCGCTCGAACGCTCCCTGGAACTGACCAACGCAGGTCCCCTGGTCCTTCTCACCGGCTACCAGACCCCCGCCGCCCTGCGCCGGATCGGCGTCAGCCGGCTCACCACCTGGCTGCGCAACCGCAGGGTCCGCGGCGCCGAAGCCCTGGCCAAGGCCGCCGTCGACGCCGCCGAGCGCCAGCACACCGCCGTGGCCGGCGAGCAGGTCATCGCGAAGATGGTGCACACCCTCGCGAGGGAGGTGATGGCCCTCAACGAGAAGATCGCCGAGATCGACAAGCTCATCGAGGGCCGGTTTCGCGAGCACGAACTCGCCGAGGTCATCCTGAGCATGCCGGGCATGGGGCCCAAGCTCGGAGCCGAGTTCCTGGTCGCCATCGGCGGCAGCCTGGACGGCTTCCCCACCGCGGACCGCCTCGCGGCCTTCGGCGGCGTCGCTCCCGCCCCGCGCGACTCCGGCAAGACCAGCGGCAACCTGCGGCGCCCGCAGCGCTACCACCGGCGCCTGCAACGCGTCTTCTACACCTCCGCGCTGGTCAGCTCCTGGAGCGACCCCAACTCCAAGCGGTTCTACGACCGCAAGAGAGCCGAGGGCAAGAGCCACGTCCAGGCCGTCCTCGCCCTCGCCCGGCGACGCGTCAACGTCCTGTGGGCCCTCATCCGTGACCGACGGTGCTACCAAGTGACACCGCCTGTCACCGAGGCTGCTTGACAACAGCATTAGGAAGCCTCC
>NZ_RPSE01000706.1:0-1451 GCF_003949955.1 Streptomyces sp. WAC05292 | reverse complement strand
GACCCCGCCGGGACCACCACCCCCGACCCCACACCCGACAACGGAGGCGACGCGTGAACGACGCACTCGACGTCGCCCTGCGGCTGCTGGTCGTCTTCGCCGTCTTCCTCGTGCTCCCGCTCGTCGTCGGGCAGACCGAGCACAAGGTGATGGCGCACATGCAGGGACGCCTCGGCCCCATGTACGCGGGCGGCTTCCACGGCTGGGCCCAGCTCGTCGCCGACGGCGTGAAGTTCGCGCAGAAGGAGGACGTGGTCCCCGCCGGCGCCGACCGCCGCATCTTCCAACTCGCCCCGGCCGTCGCCCTGCTCCCCTACCTCCTCGTCCTCATCGCCATCCCCATCGGCCCCGGCGAGGGTGCGGTCGGGCAGGCCATCGACGCGGGCGTGTTCTTCGTCCTCGCCGTCATGGGCGTCGGCGTCCTCGGCAGCCTCATGGCCGGCTGGGCCTCCGCGAACAAGTTCTCCCTCCTCGGCGGCCTGCGCACCGCCGCCCAGCTCCTCGCCTACGAGCTGCCCATGCTGCTCACCGCCGCCTCCGTCGCGATGGCCGCCGGGACCGTCTCCCTGCCCGGCATCGTCGACGCCTTCGAGTGGTGGTGGCTGCCCTGGCAGATCACCGGCGCGCTCGTCTTCTTCACCGCCGGGCTCGCCGAACTCCAGCGGCCCCCCTTCGACATGCCCGTCGCCGACTCCGAGATCATCTTCGGCGCGTACACCGAGTACACCGGCCTCCGCTTCGCCCTGTTCCTCCTCGCCGAGTACGCCGGCATCGTCGTGCTCTGCGCCCTGACCACCGTCCTCTTCCTCGGCGGCTGGCACGGGCCCGTCGCCGACGGCTGGGTGTGGACCCTCCTCAAGACCGCCGTCCTCGCCTTCGTCGTGATCTGGCTCCGCGTGAGCTACCCGCGCCTGCGCGAGGACCAGCTGCAGAAGCTCGCCTGGACCCTCCTCATCCCGCTCGCGCTCGCCCAGATCGCGCTCACCGGCATCGTGAAGGTGGCGATGAACTGATGCCCATCCCCGGATCCGGCCTGGCCAAGGGCCTCGCCGTCACCCTGCGCACGATGACGAAGCGCTCGCACACCGCCCAGTACCCCGAGGTGCAGCCCGAACTCCCGCCCCGCACCCGAGGGGTCATCGGCCTGTTCGAGGAGAACTGCACGGTCTGCATGCTGTGCGCCCGCGAGTGCCCCGACTGGTGCATCTACATCGACTCCCACAAGGAGACGGTGCCCGCCGCCACCCCCGGCGGCCGCGAGCGCAGCCGCAACGTCCTCGACCGCTTCGCCATCGACTTCTCGCTCTGCATGTACTGCGGCATCTGCATCGAGGTCTGCCCCTTCGACGCCCTCTTCTGGTCGCCGGAGTTCGAGTACGCGGAGACGGACATCCTCGACCTCACCCACGAGCGCGACAAGCTCCGCCAGTGGATGTGGACGGTGCCCGCCC
>NZ_RPSE01000705.1:0-1462 GCF_003949955.1 Streptomyces sp. WAC05292 | reverse complement strand
GGGGAAGGGGAAGAGGCGGGGGCGGGGGAGTCGCAAGGGGCGGCCGGTGCGGCCGGCTTGACGACGGACCACTGGGTGACCGGCATCGCCTGCCGCCAGCCCGTGAACCCGCCGACGGGCACGGCGTGCGCGACGGCCAGCTTGACCAGGTCGCCGCCGTGGCGGCGGTGCCGCTCGCCGAGGACCGCCTCGGACTCCAGGGTGACCGTGTTCACGACGAGCCGGCCGCCGGGCGGCAGCGCCTCCCAGACCGCGTCCAGCAGACCGGGCGCGGTCAGCCCGCCGCCGACGAACACCGCGTCCGGGACGGGCAGTCCGGCCAGCGCCGCGGGGGCCGAGCCGGTCACCACGCGCAGCCCGGGCACGCCGAGCGCGGCCGCGTTGCGGCTGATGCGGCCGGCCCGCTCCGGGACGCGCTCCACCGCGACCGCCCGGCAGGACGGGTGCGTCCGCATCCACTCGATGCCGATCGAACCGGAGCCGCCGCCGATGTCCCACAGCAGCTCCCCTGGTGCCGGGGCGAGCGCGCACAGCGTCGCGGCCCGCACGTGGCGCTTGGTCAGCTGGCCGTCGTGCTCGTACGCCGCATCCGGAAGGCCCGGCGTCGCGCCGAGCCGCGGGACCGCGGAGGCCGGGTCGCGGCGGCAGTCCACCGCCACCACGTTCAGCGGGTCGCCCGGCGGACGGTCCCAGCCGTCGGCGGTGCCCTCGTAGGCGTCCTCGTGCTCCGAGCCGAGCTGCTCCAGCACCCGCATGCGGCTCGGGCCGAAGCCCCGCTCGCGCAGCAGCGCCGCGATCTCGCCCGGGCTCGCCGCACCGGAGCTGAGGACCAGCACCCGGCGGCCGTCGTGCAGCGCCGCGGCGACCCGCGCCACGGGCCGGCCGACGACCGTCACCACCTCGGTGTCCTCCACCGGCCAGCCGAGGCGGGCGCAGGCGTACGACACGGACGAGGGATGGGGGTGCACGTGCAGGGCCTCGGGTCCGAGCTCCTCGGACAGGGCGCGGCCGATCCCGTAGAACATGGGATCCCCGCTGGCCAGGACGGCGATGCGGCGCCCCGCATGCTCGGCGGCGAGCCGCGGCACGGCGGGCCGCAGCGGACTCGGCCACGCCACCCGCTCCCCGGGACACTCGCCGGCGGGCAGCAGAGCGAGCTGCCGCGGCCCCCCGATCAACACCTCGGCGGAAGCGAGGACGTCCCGGGCGGCAGCGGCGAGCCCACCCCACCCGTCGGCACCGACGCCGACGACCGAAACGGGCACGGGGGGCGGTACGGGGCTCACGGCGCGACACCTCGGGGATCGGAACGAAGGCGGACGGCAGGACGGCAGGACGGCGGGACGGCGGGCCGGGGTCGGGCGACAGGTCGGGGACGGGGAACGGAGGCAGCGGCGCGGCGGCCCGACGGGGCCGGAAGACCGGCCCGGCGGCACGGCCGCGCACCGAACCCGCAGCCTAC
>NZ_RPSE01000704.1:0-1471 GCF_003949955.1 Streptomyces sp. WAC05292 | reverse complement strand
GCCCGCGCCCCCGCGCCCGTACGGAGCGGTGATCTCCGCCCAGCGCGCCGCCTGCTCCGGCGTGAGGGCGCCCCGCAGCGCCGCCAGCTTCAGCAGGTTGGCCTCCGTGCCCGTCGCGAGGGCCTGCGCCTCCGCGCGGTAGTGGTCGTCGACCACCGCCGCGGCCTCGGCTCCGTTCATGGCGGGCGACAGCCGCGCCGCGATCCGGTTCATGTTCCGGTAGGAGCCCTGCAACCGGAACGGCGGCTCCGTCCGGTCCGCGTCGTCCTGCGCCGCCGACGCGATGTACGCGGCGTTCACCGCGAGCACCGTGCTCCGCGCGGCCGCCAGATGGCCGAGCAGCGCCGTGATCTCCTCCACCTCCGCCGGCGCGTACGGGTGCGACAGCCGGTCCGCGCGCGCCTCCGGATCCCCCTCGGCCCGCCGCAGGAGGAGCGCGAGGTCGGCGCGGTCCCGACCGGCGAGCGGCGCCAGCACCGGGTGCGACGTCAGGGCGTTCTCGACGAAGCTGAACGCGAAGGCCTCCTCCCGCCCGGTCAGGACGTCGCCCAGGTTCCACACGTCGGCCCGGTTGGCGAGCATGTCGGGAATCCGGAACCGGTCCCCGGACTGCGTGTACGGGTTCCCGGCCATGCACACCGCGAAGCGCTTGCCCCGCAGGTCGCGGCCGTTCAGGGTGCGTGTCGCGTCGCACAGCGGGATGAACTGCTGGAGCAGCTCCGCGGACGTGTGCTGGATGTCGTCCAGGTACAGCAGCACGTTGTTGCCGGCCTCCACCGCGAACGCCACCTTCTCCAGCTCCCGCCGGGCCGCCGCGTCCGGCGCCGCCTCCGGGTCGAGGGAGGTGGTGGCGGGTCCGAGCGCCGGCCCGTCCACCTTCACCAGCAGCAGCCCGAGCCGCTGGGCGACGTACTCCACCAGGCTCGTCTTGCCGTAGCCGGGCGGCGACAGGAGCAGCAGCAGGCCGTGCGTGTCGGTGCGCCGCGCGTCGCCGGCCGCGCCGAGCTGCTTGGCCAGGCTGTCGCCGACGAGCGGCAGGTACACCTCGTCGATCAGCCGGTTGCGGACGAACGACGGCATCGGCCGCGGCCGGTACGCGTCGATCCGCAGCCGCTCCCGCTCGGCCGCGAGCAGCCCGGCCCGCTGCCGCTGGTGCGCCCGGAAGCCGGGCACGTCCGCCGCCGCGAACGCCGACGTACGGGTGAGGAACTCCGCCAGCTGCAGCGTCAGCGAACGGTCCCGCACCCGGGGGTGCGTGCCGAGCAGCCCGGTCACGGTGGCCGCCGTCGCTCCCTCCGCGGGATAGCGGGGCAGCGACGGGCACAGCTCGGCGGCGGCCGCCTCCTCCACCGTGCCCGCGTCCGCGTCGTGCCCGGTCGCGGCCGCGAACGCGCCGAGCCAGCCCTCCACGAGCTGCCGCCGCTCGGCCAGCCCCGACAGGACCGCCAAGTCCTCGTCGTACGGCGCGCCC
>NZ_RPSE01000703.1:0-1471 GCF_003949955.1 Streptomyces sp. WAC05292 | reverse complement strand
GCCACGGGGACGGGCGCGCCCTCCCCACGGGTCGGCAGGCGCCTCCGCACGGCCGGCGGGCCCGCCCGTCCCCGTGGCATCCCTCACGGTGATGAGAGGTTGACAGCCCGAAGCGCTGGAGGCCCGCGTGAGCCTCTTTGGGCCCCGGTCCGAATATGGGGAGTCGGAGAGAGGAGGTTCAGGGCGGCACATGCGTACTCAGGTACCGGCAAACCCCCATCGATGTCCGTGGTACCGGTAGACTGAAGCAAATCCCGCCCGGTTGCGGGAACACGCTGACAAACGCTGACAACGCAGATCGACGCAGCCGCTCCACGCCGGCACGCACGCCGGCCCGGAGTCCGGCCTGTGCTGTGCCAGAAAGGGCGCTTCGTGGCCGATTCCGGCAACCTCAACGACAACCAGTCCACAGCCGGCGAGAACGGGGAGGTCACCTCCTCGTACGACGCCTCCGCGATCCAGGTCCTGGAGGGCCTGGACGCCGTGCGCAAGCGGCCCGGCATGTACATCGGCTCGACCGGCGAGCGCGGTCTGCACCACCTCGTGTACGAGGTCGTCGACAACTCCGTCGACGAGGCCCTCGCGGGCCACGCGGACACCATCGACGTGACGATCCTCGCCGACGGCGGCGTGCGCGTGGTCGACAACGGCCGCGGCATCCCCGTCGACATCGTCCCGTCCGAGGGCAAGCCGGCCGTCGAGGTCGTGCTGACCGTCCTGCACGCGGGCGGCAAGTTCGGCGGCGGGGGCTACGCCGTCTCCGGCGGTCTGCACGGCGTCGGCGTGTCCGTCGTCAACGCCCTGTCGACGAAGGTCGCGGTCGAGGTCAAGCGCGACGGCCACCGCTTCACCCAGGACTACAAGCTGGGCGTCCCCACGGCCCCCCTCGCGAAGAACGAGGAGACCGAGGAGCACGGCACCACGGTCACGTTCTGGGCCGACGGCGACATCTTCGAGACGACCGAGTACTCCTTCGAGACGCTCTCGCGCCGCTTCCAGGAGATGGCCTTCCTCAACAAGGGCCTGACCATCAGCCTGACCGACGAGCGCGAGTCGGCGAAGGCCACCGTCGGCGCCGAGACGGCCGAGGAGACCGAGGAGCCGCAGGCCCGCACGGTCAAGTACTACTACGAGGGCGGCATCGTCGACTTCGTGAAGTACCTGAACTCGCGCAAGGGCGAGCTCATCCACCCGACGGTCATCTCCGTCGAGTCGGAGGACAAGGAGCGCATGCTCTCGGTCGAGATCGCGATGCAGTGGAACTCGCAGTACACCGAGGGCGTGTACTCCTTCGCGAACACGATCCACACGCACGAGGGCGGCACCCACGAGGAGGGCTTCCGCGCGGCCCTCACCGGTCTGGTGAACCGCTACGCGCGGGACAAGAAGCTGCTGCGGGAGAAGGACGACAACCTCGCCGGCGAGGACATCCGCGAGGGCCTGACGGCGATCATCTCGGTCAAGCTGGGCG
>NZ_RPSE01000702.1:0-1485 GCF_003949955.1 Streptomyces sp. WAC05292 | reverse complement strand
CGGGCCACCCTTGACAGGACGTCCCGCCCCGGAATGCCAACAAGCTGCCGGGAAGCCCCCAGGGGAATGGCCTGGAGGGAACGTGAGGCATGAGGGGGCATCAGGGAGCTTTCTCTCCCGCCCCGGCGGCCGCATCCAGCCCCACCGGCATCAGCAGACCCGTCGGGCGGGAGCCCGGCAGGGCCGTGACGTCGCGAAACGATGTCCAGAGCATCATCCGGTGACAGGAGCGCCCCAGATCGCTACGCGGCCCGGCTCCCTTCGGCGTCCGGCGGCCGTCCGGGGCGGGCGTGGCGCGACAGATCGCTACAGGGGCGCCGTCGGCGCGGCGACTGACCGCCGGAGCGTCAGATGAGGGGGGTCGTGGGGCGGATGCCGTCTTCCAGCCGTCGGACGCCGGTATATGAGGAGCGGGGAGTGGGTTGGGGCGCTTTGCGCCTCACGACAGGTCGATGCCGCCGAGGACGTGAGGAGCCCGCAGCGAGTCGGACCGCTTTGCGGCCCTGGGCGGCCTGCCAGCCGCCGAAGGACCGAGTGTGCAGCGACTTGGGGCGCTCAGCTGCCCCACTCGGCGACCGGCCGCCGAAAGGCGACGCCGACCTTGCCTGCCGAAGAAGCAAGAGCTTGCAACCGGCCGGAACGCTTCGCGTCCCACAGCGATTGCGCCGAAGGAAGAGCATCAAGCGGTACTGGGGCGCTTCGCTGCCCGGGGCGGCGGCCAGCCGCCGAGCAGACGGTGTGTAGCGCTCGGGGCGCTTGCCTGCCCGCGATGGACACCGTCACGCGCCCAGGCAGGGTGATGACGCAGCAGGCCGGCACCTAACGGCCGCCAAGGCTGACAGCCGCGAGACATCAAGTGCACGTAGCAGTCTGAACCGCCTCACTGCCCCTGACTGCAGCCAGCCGCCGCACATCAAAAGCAGGTAGCGGTCTGAGGCGCTTCGCGGCCTCCGATGGCGGGAAGTCGCCTGCAAGCAGCGCCCACGTGGTGATCTGACGCGGCGCCCGGCCCTGGACGGCCGTGAGCCGCCGAGCCGACGGCGTCCATGTAGCGATCTGACGCGGCGCTCGGCCCTGGACGGCCGTGAGCGTCGAGCCGACGGCGCCCCTGTAGCGATCTCACGCGCCGCCTCCGCCCCGGACGGCCGCCGGACGCCCAAGAGAGCCCGGCCACGTAGCGATCTGACGCGCCGCCCCTGCCCCGGACGGCCGTCGGCCGCCGAAGGGAGCCGGGCCGCGTAGCGATCTGGGGCGCTCCTGTCACCGGATGATGCTCTGGACATCGTTTCGCGACGTCACGGCCCTGCCGGGCTCCCGCCCGACGGGTCTGCTGATGCCGGTGGGGCTGGATGCGGCCTGCCGGGGCGGGAGAGAAAGCTCCCTGATGACCCCTCATGCCTCACGTTCCCTCCAGGCCATTCCCCTGGGGGCTTCCCGGCAGCTTGTTGGCATTCCGGGGCGGGACGTCCTGTCAAGGGTGGCCCG
>NZ_RPSE01000701.1:0-1495 GCF_003949955.1 Streptomyces sp. WAC05292 | reverse complement strand
CACAAGCACGCCTACGGGGAGGCACCTCTCAACGCCGCGGCCTACTGCCTCGCCGAGGGCGGTCTCACCCTGGACGACATCGACGTGGTCGCCCACGGGTGGGACCTCCCCGCCCTCTTCGCCGACCACGCCTGGCGCAACCCCAACGTCGTCATCGTCATCGGCGGCCAGACCGTCTCCGCCGACCCCGCCTGGATCCTCGGACACAACCCCGCCCGTACCGCCGAACGCGGCTGGGCCCGCCCCGAGGACGGCACCGGCGAAGGCGAGTCGGCCACCCTGCGCGCCGCCCAGCTCGCCCGGCTCGGCCCGCGCACCGGCGACCTCGTCTGGGACATCGGCTCCGGCTCCGGCGCCTTCGCCGTCGAGGCCGCCGCCTTCGGAGCCGCCGTCATCGCCGTCGACGCCGACCCGCGGGCCTGCGAGCGCACGGCCGCCGCCGCCCGCACCCGCGGAGTCCAGCTCCAGGTCCTCGCCGGCCGCGCCCCTCACGTTCTGGAGGACCTCCCCGAACCCGACGTCGTCCGCGTCGGCGGAGGCGGCGCCGACGTCGTCGCGGCAGTCGCCGAACGCCGCCCCGAACGGATCGTCACCCACGCCTCCACCCGCGACGAGGCAGAGGCGCTCGGCCGCGCCCTCGCCGAGGGCGGATACGCCGTCGAATGCGCCCTCCTGCAGTCCGTCGGGCTCGACCCCCTCACCTGGAACGAACAGGACCGTACCGTCGTGTTCCTCCTGGCAGCCCGGCGCCCGGTGAACCACCGGGCCTGAGCCCGGGGTAGGCTGGCCGATCGTCGTACTGCCCTGGTACGCCCAGGGACGGCGGCACAAACAAGACGCGCGACGTGGCGCAGTCCACAGCAGACCGCGGCGGTTTCGGCCGCCGCGGCGGCGAACGGGCGCGACAATGCTTACTGGTTGTCGCAGGGTGCGTACGCGGAACGACGCGTCGCACGGCAACCCCGCTCGTTGGTCTTGTGGGCGCCGGGCGATCGAAGAGGCAACACGATGGGCGAGGGGTACGCATGACCGACACCGGCCAGGTACCGGGCGAGGGACTCCCGGACAACGCGGGCATGGTGGACCAGCAGGGCATTCCGGCTCAGGTCCCGCAGCCGGGCGCCTACGCCTTCCAGGACCTCGTGGACAACCCCGCCGAGGCCGAGGACGAAGAACTCCTGCTCATGCCGAGCGGCCACGGCCACGGCTCGTGGAGCGACCCGCAGGTGGTCCCGCCCGCGCCGGCCTACCCCGTCGAAACCTCCTACGGCGACGCCCCGTACGCCGACTACGCCGACCCGCACACCGCCTACGCCGAGCCCGCGCACCCCGCGCCGGCCGCCTTCCCCGACCCCGCCGACGCCTCGTACGGCGCCGGGGTGCACGAGGCCGGGGGCCGCGACTCCGGCTCCCTGGACCTCGGCGGGATGGTGCCGCCGCACGCCGCCGCCCCGGCCGCGCCCGTCGCCCCGCCCCGCCGGCCGCTGCACATGGG
>NZ_RPSE01000700.1:0-1501 GCF_003949955.1 Streptomyces sp. WAC05292 | reverse complement strand
GGTTGGGGGGCGGCGGGGTACTCATGGGTTGCTACTGCCTCTCGGTGGGCGGCTCGGGGACACGTTCACTTGCCGAAGACCATCAGGAGCTTCTCGTCCGTGCCCTGGGCGCGCAGGAGCGCGGTGGAGAGGTAGAGGCGGCCGTCCACGTAGTCGATCTTCGGCTTGTAGAAGGCGGCCTCGACGGGTGCCGCGGTGCCCGACGGGCTGCGCAGCAGCGCGGTGGGGTTGCCGCCGGCGGCGGGGAAGGCGACGACCTCGCCGCCCTGGCCGGGGGTGGCGCGGCGGTAGGCGATCAGTTGGCCGTTCTCGGCGCGGATCGGGGTCAGGGTGCGGCCGTCGCCGGCGGGGGTGCGCCACTTGGCCTTGCCGGTGGCGAGGTCGAAGGCGACGATCTCGTTGGCCTTGCCCACGCCGGGGGAGGTCGGCATGTAGAGGGTGTTCTGGTCGACGACGGAGGTCTCGCAGACCTCGACGGACCGGAAGAGGCCGTTGGTGCACTCGGTTTCGAAGGTGCCCTCGCCGGTGACGGTGGCGCGCTGCCTGCCGTCGGGGCCGAGGACGACGATGGCGCGCTCCTTCTTCTCCTCGTTGCCGACGTCGAGGATGACCGGGTCGAGGGAGTGGACGCTGGTCACCTTGTGCTTGGCGGGGAGCCGGTAGGTCCAGGTCTTCTTGCCGGTGACCGGGTCGGCGTCGGAGACCTCGGTGGTGAGGTTGTCGTCGTAGCAGGTCGCGATGGCGATCATCTTGGTGCGGTGGGCGACGTACGCGCCGGGCTTGCAGCCCTCGGCGCCGTCGCTGCCGAACAGCTTGTCGCCGGTGCTGATCCTGAAGGCGCTGGCGGTGCCGCTGCGGCTGACGGCGACGGTGTCGCCGGCGATGCCGAGGGTGGGGCTGGTCATGATGTCGAAGACGCCCTCCTTGGGCACCTCCTTGGACCAGCCCTCCTTGCCCGCCTTGAGGTCGACGAGGCGCATCCGGTTGCAGAGGGCGCCTTCGGACTCGCCGTCCTTGTACATGACGACGGTCTTGGCGTCGGCGGTGGTCTGGCGGGTGACGGAGCAGATCTGCGTCGGGAAGGAGAGCTTCCACTTCTCCTTGCCGTCGGCGGCCCCGTAGGCGACGAGGTCCTTCCAGATGCTCTTGACGACGGTGTCGCCGACGACCCACTGGCCGCCGGAGTCCACGCCCGCGCCGGGGCCGTCGATCTTGACGGTCTTCAGCCAGAGGGCCTTGTCCTCGCCCTGCTTGCGCCCGGCGTTGAGGTCCTCGGACGCGCCGGAGCCGTTGCCGCTGCCGTCGCCCTTGTCCGGGGTGCCGGACGGCTGCGGAGCGGCGGGCGGCGCGCTCTGCGCGGCGGGCTTGGGGTCGTCGCCGCCGTCCCCGGCGAACGCGAGGTAGGCGCCGGCGCCGGCGAGGAGCACGCCGGCCGCGGCGGCCGCGGCGATGACGGCCGTGCGGCGGCCGCGCGGGCCGCCGGGGACCGGTCCCTGCGGGG
>NZ_RPSE01000006.1:0-53568 GCF_003949955.1 Streptomyces sp. WAC05292 | reverse complement strand
CCCCCACTACCGCCCCCACAGCCGGCACTCCCACGCCGGTCCCGTCGGGTACCCCCGCGTCGGCGGGATCCCCGCCGGCGAGTCCGTCCGCCCTCCCGCCGGGCACTGTTCCGCTGGGCGCGCACACGCTGGAGTCCGTCGACCGGCCCGACCTCTATCTGACGTACGCCGGCGACTTCGCGGCGCTGGGCCGGCTTCCCGAGCCGGGCGGCGCGCAGGCACGGCAGCGCGTCACGTTCACGGTGGTCCGGGGGCTGGCCGACACGCGGTGCGTCACCTTCCGTGCGTCGGATGGCCGCTACCTGCGCCACCACTACCTGCGGCTGCGGCTGAGCACCGACGACGGCAGCGAACTCTTCCGGAAGGACGCCACCTTCTGCCCGCGCCCCGGCACGGTCGCGGGATCGGTGACCCTGCACTCCCACAACTACCCGGGATCGGTCGTCCGCCACCGCGACGGCGGCATCTGGCTCGACGGCTCCGACGGCACACCGGCCTTCGCCGGGCAGGCCTCCTTCGTGGTCCGCAAGGCCGGGGCCGGGTCCTGAGAACCGCTCGCTGAGCACCGCGGACGGAGCCGCACGGTGACGGCCGGCGGGCCCGCAGCCGGCTCCGGCACACCGCCGAACGGCACGAACGCCTCCCCTCCCACACGGGCGACCGTACGGCGGGGCTCGGCGTAACACTTTTCGCCTGCGAGATGCATCACGGGGCGATCGCCGGGGTGGCGCGGCTTTTTCCGTTACGCCGCCGCGCGTTCGCAAGCCTCCACTTCGTGGTGTTCTTCCCGCCGCTCACCTTGCGAGCCGGCACGGGAGGCCTCCCACCACGCATCGGCAACACCCCCGGAAAGAAAGCGCCCCATGACGCGAAACACCCGCGAACGCCGCGCGCCCCGCACGCACGACCGGCGTCCCGTCCCTCACCGCACCCGCCCCGCGGCCCACCGGGCCGTGCCGGCCGCCGCACCCGCCCACACGCACCCCGAGACGGCCCGAGACCACCGAGGAGCGGCATGAAGGGCCTGCACCGGCGCGGCCGGCGCCGCAAGACACTCGCGATCGGACTGGCGGCCGCGGCACTGGTCGGAGGTGCCGTGACGCTCCTCCCCGGTTCCGCCGGAGCCGCGACGCCCCTGGGGACGCAGGCGGCGCCCTCCGGCAGGTACTTCGGTACCGCTGTGGCCGCCGGCAGGCTCGGCGAC
Source organism: Streptomyces sp. WAC05292 (assembly GCF_003949955.1). Taxonomy (NCBI): domain Bacteria; kingdom Bacillati; phylum Actinomycetota; class Actinomycetes; order Kitasatosporales; family Streptomycetaceae; genus Streptomyces; species Streptomyces sp. WAC05292. The sequence continues at coordinate 52,364 of NZ_RPSE01000006.1, read as the reverse complement.
GCGCAGTACACCGCCCTCCTGGACCGCGAGTTCACCATGGTCACCCCGGAGAACGAGATGAAGTGGGACGCCGTCGAGCCGTCCCGCGGCAGGTTCACCTTCGGTCCCGCCGACCAGATCGTCGACCGTGCCGCGGCGCACGGCCAGCGCCTGCGCGGCCACACCGCGGTCTGGCACGCGCAGCTGCCGTCCTGGGTCGGCTCCATCCGCGACGCGAACACGCTGCGCGGCGTGATGAACAACCACATCACCACCCTGATGACCCGCTACAAGGGCAGGATCCACTCCTGGGACGTGGTGAACGAGGCGTTCGCCGACGGCTCCACCCAGCACCGCAGCTCGGTGTTCCAGGACGTGCTGGGCAACGGCTTCATCGAGGAGGCGTTCCGCACCGCCCGGGCGGCCGACTCCTCCGCCAAGCTCTGCTACAACGACTACAACATCGAGAACTGGTCGGACGCCAAGACCCAGGGCGTCCACGCCATGGTCAAGGACTTCAAGTCCCGCGGCGTGCCGATCGACTGCGTCGGCTTCCAGAGCCACTTCGGCGCCGGCGGCCCCCCGGCGAGCTTCCGGACCACCCTGGCCAACTTCGCCGCCCTGGGCGTCGACGTCCAGATCACCGAGCTGGACATCGCCCAGGCGTCGCCGACCCACTACGCCGACACGGTGAAGGCCTGCCTGTCCGTCGCCCGGTGCACCGGCATCACCGTCTGGGGCATCCGCGACAGCGACTCCTGGCGCAAGGGGGAGAGCGCCCTGCTGTTCGACGGAAACGGCAACCCCAAGGCCGCCCACACCGCCGTCGTGAACGCCTTCAAGGCAGCCGCCGGCACCGGCACCGGCACGATCAAGGGCGTCGCCTCCGGCCGCTGCATCGACATCAAGGGCTCCACCAAGGCCAACGGAACCCAGGCGCAGCTGTGGGACTGCCACGGGCGGGCCAACCAGCGCTGGACCCGTACCGCCGGCAAGCAGCTGGTGGTCTACGGCGACAAGTGCCTGGCCGCCAGGGGCAACGGCACGGTCAACGGCACCGCGGTGGTCATCGAAGACTGCGACGGCGGCGACGGCCAGCAGTGGAACGTCAACGCCGACGGCACGATCTCCGGGGTCCGCTCCGGGCTCTGCCTGGACGCGGTCGGCGCGGCCACCGCCAACCGCACCGGCATCCAGCTGCACTCCTGCTGGTCCGGCGGCAACCAGAAGTGGACCGGCCCTTCGGGGAAGCCGGCCGCCGCGGCGCCCGCCCCCACGGGCACCTGTCCCCTTCCGTCGACCTACCGGTGGACGTCGACGGGCGCGCTGGCGCAGCCGGCGAACGGGTGGGCCTCGCTGAAGGACTTCACCCACGTGACGCACAACGGCAAGCACCTGGTCTACGGCTCGAACTTCTCGGGATCCTCGTACGGCTCCATGATGTCCGGGCCCTTCACGAACTGGTCGGACATGGCGTCGGCCCGCCAGACCGGGATGAGCCAGGCCGCGGTTGCGCCCACGCTGTTCTACTTCGCGCCCAAGAAGATCTGGGTGCTGGCGTACCAGTGGGGGCCGTGGCCCTTCGCCTACCGCACGTCGAGCGACCCGGCCGACCCCGGCGGCTGGTCGGCGCCGCAGCCGCTCTTCACCGGCAGCATCCCCCGCACCGAGTCCCCGACCGGCCCGATCGACCAGACCCTGATCGCCGACGACCGGAACATGTACCTGTTCTTCGCCGGTGACAACGGCAGGATCTACCGGGCGAGCATGCCGATCGGGAACTTCCCCGGGAACTTCGGCACCTCGTACACGACGGTCATGAGCGACACCCCGGAGAAGCTGTTCGAGGCGCCGCAGGTCTACAAGGTCCAGGGCCGGAACCAGTACCTCATGATCGTCGAGGCGAGGGGCGCGAACCAGGCCCGCTACTTCCGCTCGTTCACGGCGCCCGGCCTGGACGGCCCCTGGACCCCGCAGGCCGCCGACGAGAAGAACCCCTTCGCGGGCAAGGCGAACAGCGGTGCCACCTGGACCGACGACATCAGCCACGGCGACCTGGTCCGCGACAACCCCGACCAGACCATGACCGTCGACCCCTGCAACCTGCGGTTCCTCTACCAGGGCAAGGCGCCCGCGGCCGGCGGCCCCTACGACCGGCTGCCGTACCGGCCGGGCCTCCTCACCCTCCGGCGCTGACCCGCCCCGATCGACGGAACCACGCAAGGAGAACAACCCCCCATGAAGAACCCCACGAACGGCGGGCGCCGCGGACGCCACCGCCGCCGCTGGACCGGCACCGGACTGCTGCTCGGCGTGCCCGCCGTCCTCGTGCCGTACCTCCTGTACGTGCAGGACGACTCGCAGGCCGCGACGGTCGACGGCAACGCCTACTACCGGCTGGTCTCCGTACGCAGCGGCAAGGCGCTGGACGTCAACGCCTTCTCCACCGCCGACGGCACCCGCATCCAGCAGTGGACGGACCAGAACACCGCCAACCAGCAGTGGAAGCTGCGGCCCACCGGGGACGGCCACTACGAGCTGGTGAACCGCAACAGCGGCAAGGTGCTGGGCGTGGCCGGCGACTCGACCGCCCAGGCGGCCGCCGCCGAGCAGCAGACCGACGGCCCCTCCCCCTCGCAGGAATGGCGGATCGACGCCGTGAGCGGCTCCGACGCCGTCGTCCTCACCTCCCGCAGGAGCGGCCAGGCCCTCGACGTCTCCGGCGGCTCCACGGCCGACGGCGCGGCAGTCATCCAGTACCGCCGCCACGGCGGCACCAACCAGCAGTGGAAACTGGTCAGGACGGCCGGGGACAAGGCGCCCGGATCCGGACCGTACACCTGGCGGAACGCCCAGGTGGTGGGCGGCGGCTACGTCACCGGACTGGTGTTCAACCCCCGGGAGAAGGGCCTGCTGTACGCGCGCACCGACATGGGCGGCGCCTACCGCTGGGACACCGGGGCCGAGCAGTGGATCCCGCTCACCGACTGGGTCGGCGAGAAGGACTGGAACCTGCTGGGCATCGACGCGCTGGCCACCGACCCCGTCGATCCCGGCCGGCTCTACCTCGCCGCCGGCACCTACACCAACGACTGGGCGGGCAACGGGGCGATCCTGCGCTCCAAGGACCGCGGCCGCACCTTCCAGCGCACCGACCTGCCCTTCAAGCTGGGCGGCAACGAGGACGGCCGCGGGGCGGGCGAACGGCTGGCGGTCGACCCCGCGGACAACGGCACCCTGCTGCTGGGCACGCGCAAGAACGGCCTGTGGCGCAGTACCGACCACGGCGCGACGTGGAGCCGGGTCTCCTCGTTCCCCGTCAAGGACGGGGCGGGCAGCGGCGCCGGCATCTCCTTCGTGACGTACGGTCCTGCCGGGAGCAAGACCGTCTACGTCGGCGTCGCCGACAGGACCACCTCCCTCTACCGCTCCACCGACGGCGGCGGCACCTGGCAGGCCGTGCCCGGGCAGCCCACCGGGCAGATGCCGCAGCACGGCGTGGTCTCCGGCGACGGCTCGCTGTACCTGACGTACACCAACGCCCTCGGCCCCAACGGCGTGACGGGGGGCTCGGTGTGGAAGCACACGCCGTCGGCGGGCACGTGGAGGAACGTCTCCCCGTCCCAGGGCACCTACGGGTTCTCCGGTCTGGCCGTGGACCCGCGCAAGCCCTCCACGGTGATGGTCACCACCCTCGGCCGCTGGTGGCCGGAGGACGAGATCTACCGGACCACCGACGGCGGCGCCTCCTGGAAGGCCCTGGCCGACAAGTCGGTGCGGGACGCCTCCGCCGCGCCGTACGTGGGCACCGGCACCGGGCACTGGATGACCGCCCTGGCCATCGACCCCTTCGACTCCGGGCACGTGCTGTACGGCACCGGCAGCGGCATCCTGCGCAGCAAGGACGCCCATGCCACCGACAGCGGCGGCACCAGCCACTGGAGCGTCGGGGCCCGCGGGCTGGAGGAGACCGCCCTGCTGGACGCGATCGCCCCGCCCGGCGGCGCCCACGTCGTCACGGCCATGGGCGACCTGGGCGGATTCCGCCACGACTCCCTGACGGAGGTGCCCGCCGGGCGGCTGAAGAACCCGATGATGACCAACAGCACATCGATCGACTTCGCGCAGTCCAACCCCTCGGTGATGGTCCGCGTCGGCCGGGGCGGCGCGCAGGACGGCGCCTACTCCGCCGACGGCGGCCGCACCTGGACCGGCTTCGCGTCCGAACCGGTGGCCGGCGCCGACACCGGCCGGGTCGCGATCTCCGCCGACGGCTCGGCCATCGTCTGGACGCAGACCGGCCAGGCCCCGTACCGCTCGACCGACAGGGGGGCGAGCTGGTCGAAGGCGGGCGGCCTGGGCGCCGACGCCGCCGTCGTCGCCGACCGCTCCGCGGCCCGGACGTTCTACTCCCTGGCCGGCGGCACGTTGTACGCCAGCACCGACGGCGGCGCGACGTTCACCGCCCGGGCCTCCGGCCTGCCCGCCGGCGGCCGGCTCAAGGCGGTCCCCGGAGCCGCGGGGGACCTGTGGATCGCCGGCGGCGGCCACGGCCTCCTGCACTCCACCGACGGCGGCCGCACCTTCACCCGGATCGCCCCGGTGAAGTCGGCCTCCGCCCTGGGCTTCGGCAAGGCCGCACCGGGCGCCTCCTACCAGGCCCTGTACCTGATCGGCACCGTCAAGGACACCACCGGCGTCTTCCGCTCCACCGACAGGGGCGCCACCTGGCTCCGCGTCAACGACGACGCCCACCAGTGGGGCGGCATCGGCGGCACCGGCGTCGTCACCGGCGACCCCGACGTCTTCGGCCGCGTGTACGTCGGCACCAACGGCCGCGGCCTCCAGTACGGCGACCCCTCCTGAACGGCACCCGACGGGGCCGCGGAACCCGGTGGGGTTTACGGCCGCCGATCGGGAGCAGGAGAGCGGTCACGACCAATCCGGTACAGCAACGAGGAGGTCCCCGATGTCGGGCACGGAGAAGAGCAAGGCGCACGCCGAGCAGGCCAAGGGCAAGGTCAAGGAGGCCGTCGGCCGGGCCGTCGGCAACGAGCGGATGACCGCCGAGGGCCAGGCCGACCAGGCCAAGGGCAACGCCCGCCACGCCAAGGAGGACGTCAAGGACACCTTCCGCCGCTGACCGGCAGCCGCACCTGGGCCCCGACCCCCTCCCCCTGGGTCGGGGCCCAGTCGCGTCCCCGCGAGGCGACGCGACGTGATGCGACGCGACGCGACGCGAGGCGCGGCGCGGCGTCGGCGGAGCCCCGGTTGTGGCGGCCGTCACGCGGCGAACCGGGACATCCAGGAAGTTCCGCCCGCGGGCCCCGAGGGGTCTCCGGATGGCGCCCCGTACGGCCGAGCGGGTGCGTGCCCTGTGAAATTTCCCGGAAATGGGGGCGGGCCGCGACAGGCGTGGCGGAAACCGCTCCCCACCTGTCCGAAACGTATGCGGTGAATATTCTGCGGCCTGGAAGTGCTCCCGGGTGCGGAGTCGGCGAGCATGATCAACTGCCTGTGGACAGTGCCGATTGACGACCCTAAGCTCTGCCCTGGCCTGGCCGGAGATGGTCGAGAAAAAGCAATCGACGAAACTTTTACTTTCGGGGGATCGATATGCCCAACCCCACCGTGTGGAATGTCGTTTCGGATGCGGGAGTCGACGCCGACAGCGATATCGTGCTCGCAGCCGATTTCCCGGTGACGGGCCGGAACGAGGGCGGATTCGCCGATCTTGCGCCCGGTCTGAAGCTCGACTGCGACCTGTGGCAGACGGTCGCCCCGGTCCGCGACCCCGAGACCGACGCCCTGGACGACAGCTACCTGGAGCCATGGCTCTCCGAGGTGGCCGCATCCGGCCGCACCGTCCGCGCCGTGCTCGGCTACTGCGCGGGCTCCGTCTTCGCCGGCGTGCTCGCCGAGAAGATCGGCGCACGGCAGCAGACCACCCCGCGCGTGGTGCTGTTCGACCCCGAGCTCGTCGACGTGCCCACCGTCCACCTCCAGTTCGGCCGGGTCATCGGCAACATGACCACCGTTCTGGCCCCCGAGGAGACGGCCGAGCTGTCCGCCGCCGCCGAGCGCCTCGCCGCCCGGCCCGACACCACCCCGGCCTCCTTCGCCGCCGGCCTGTACGCGACCTTCCGCCCCATCGGCACCGCGGCGCTGCGGCGGGCCGGACTCGACGAGGACTACGCCGGCGAACTCGTACAGCTCGTCGGCTCGTTCATGTCCTACCTCGGCACCGCCGCCCACCTCGACCCGCGCCCCGGCTGGAGCGGGGCCACGGTCGTCACCTCCGCCAGTGCGACCAGCGGGCTGAACCGGATGCGCACCACACCCGGCATCGCCCCCGTCGAGGTCGCCGACGAATGGCGCTTCGAGGCCGAGCACCGGGACCTCCTGCGCACCCCCGCCATCGCCGAAGCGGTCGGCAAGGTCCTGGCACGCCGCCCCGGGGAGCACGCGTGAGTGCCGAGGCCGCGTCCGCCCGCATGCCGGCGAGCCGCAAGGAGACCACCCTCTGGCTCCTCGACGAGCTGGTCCCGGGCAGCGGCGCCAACAACCTGTCCCTCGCCCTGCGCGTGCGCGGTCGCCTCGACGAAGCCGCCACCGCGCAGGCCCTCGGCCTCCTGACGGAGCGCTTCGAGGTGCTGCGCACGGTCTACCACCGCCAGGGCGCCGAACTGACCAGGTCCGTCGTGCCGTCCCTCGCCGTCGGCCTGGAGGAGGCGGAGCACCACGGCGGCGCGGAGGACGAACGGGCCCTCCTGACGGCCTTCGTGGCCCGCCCCTTCACCCCGGACGGCAGCCCCCTGCTGCGCGCCCTGCTGCTGCACGGGCCGGACCACGACGTGCTGTGCCTGGCCGTGCACCATGCTGTGTCGGACGTGCAGTCGACGGCCATCCTGCGCGCGGAGTTCGTCACCTTCTACGAGGCGGCGCTCGACGGCCGGCGCCCCGCGCCCGCCGCGGTACCCGCCCTGCGCGAGCCCGCCCCCTCCCCCGAGAGCCGCGGCTACTGGCAGGACCGCATGGCCGGCTTCCGCTCCTCCGGCCTGGAGCTCCTGTGCGAGCAGCGCGACCAGCCCGTCACCACCCTCCGGGGCGACGAGGTCACCCACGTCCTGTCGGCCGAGGCGCACGCGGTGGTACGCCGCCTCCAGCGCGAGCTGCGGGCGCCGGAGTCCGTCGTCCTCCTCACGGCCTACGCGGTCCTCCTCGCCGCGCACGGCGCCGGGCCCGACCTCACGATCGGATCCCCCGTCAACACCCGCCCCCGCGAGGCGGTGGACGCGGTCGGCTACCACAGCAACCTCGTGGTCCTGCGCCTGCTCATGGACCGCGACGCCACCTTCCGGGACCTCACGGCCCTGACCCGGCGCACGTTCATGGAGGCGATGGCGCACAAGGACGTACCGGTCGACGACGTGCTGGACATGGTCGAACGCGACGGCTCCGGCTGGCGCAACGCGCTGTTCAAGCACGTCTTCAACTACGTCCCCTTCGCCGAGGACCAGCGCACCTTCACCCTCGCCGGAGCCGAAGCCGAACTCCTCGTCGTCGAAAACGGCTTCAGCCAGTTCGACCTGGAGTTCTTCGTCTCCGCCAACCAGGACGCCGCCACCGTCCGCGCCGTGTTCTACACCGGCGTCCTGGACCGGTCGGACGTCGAACTGATGGTCCGGCGCTACGACGCCCTGCTGGTCGCCCTGGGCACCGGCGCGGACACCCCGATCGCCTCCCTGGAGTCCTGGTCCGCCCGCGACCACGAGATCATCGACGCGTCGAACGCCACGGCCCGCGCGATCGGACTGCCCTCGGTGCTCACCGGCTTCGCCCGCCGCGCCGCCGCCGCCCCCGAGGCCGTGGCCGTACGGGAGGGCGACCGCACGGCCACGTACGGCGCCCTGTGGTCGGCCGCCGCCGACACGGCCGCCCGGCTGGCCGAGGCCGGCGTACGCCCCGGTGACGTCGTCGCGCTCCTCCTGCCGCGCGGCGCCGCCCTGGCCGCCTCGGTGTTCGGCACCTGGCTGGCGGGCGCCGCCTACCTTCCCCTCGACCCGCAGCACCCCGCCGAGCGCCTGGCCTACCAGCTCGACGACACGCAGGCCCGCGTCGTCATCGTCGGCGCCGGCACCACCGCCCCCGAGGGCCGCACCGCCGTCACCGCCGCCGACTGGGAGCAGGTGCCCCGGGTACCGGTGGACGAGGCCGCGGTGAAGGCCGACCCCGACGCCCTCGCCTACGTGATCCACACCTCCGGCTCGACCGGCAGGCCCAAGGGCATCCCGATCCGGCACGGCAGCCTCGTCAACCACATCGTCGACTACGCCGACCGATTCGGTGTGGCCGGCTCCCCGCGCCCCACCGGCTGGCTCAGCACGTACAGCTTCGACACCTCCTCGCTCGAACTGATGATGCCGCTGCTCCACGGCGGCCACACGGTGGTCCTCCCGGACGAGGCGCGCACGGACGGCACCCTGCTGGCCGCCGCCGTCACGGCCCACGACATCGGCCTGCTCCAGGCGACCCCCACGACGTGGCGGATCGTCGCCCGCGAGGCCGCGGACGCGATGGCCGGACGCGTCCTGCTCACCGGCGGCGAACCCCTGCCCGCCGAACTGGCCACCCGGCTGCTCGACGCCGGCGCCGACCTCTGGAACGTCTACGGCCCCACCGAGAGCACCATCTGGGCGACCGCCGGACGGGTGCGGGCCGGCCACGGCGCAAGGGTCGACGTGGGCACGCCCGTCGCCAACACCCGCATCTTCATCGCCGACCCGCACGGCAGGCCCCTCCCGGTGGGCCTGCGCGGAGAGCTGTGCGTCGCGGGCGTCGGCGTCGCCTCCGGCTACCACGGGAGGCCGGACCTGACCGCGGAGCGCTTCGGCGAGAACGCCGAGTACGGGCGCTTCCACCGCTCGGGGGACGTGGCCCGCTGGCGGCCCGACGGCAGGATCGACCTGTTCGGCCGGATGGACCGGCAGGTCAAGCTGCGCGGCAACCGGATCGAACCCGCCGAGATCGAGGCGGTCCTGCTCACCCACCCCGACGTGGAGGCGGCGGCGGTCGTGGTCGTCGGCGACCCCGGGGCGGACGGCTACCTGGCCGCCTTCGTCCGGGTCCCGGGCCGCCCCGAGGCCGTGGACGAACTGTGGGACCACGCCCACGGGCAGCTCCCGCGCTCCGTCGTACCGCACCGGTTCATCGCCGTGGACGCCTTCCCCCGCACCGGCAGCGACAAGGTCGACCACCTGGCCCTCGCCGAACAGGCGGCCCGGCACTGCGGCCCGGCCGTCGCCGGCCCCGGCGCGGACCCCGCCGCAGGTGCGCAGGACGACGACCTGACGGCCACCGTCGTCGGCCTCTTCGCCGAACTGCTCGGCCGCAGCGACCTCGACGCCGGCGCGCACTTCTTCGCCAACGGCGGGCACTCGCTGCTGGCCGTCGCCCTCGCCCAGCGGATCAAGGACATCACCGGTGTCCGGCTCGCGCTGACCGACGTGTTCGAGACCCCCACCCCCGCCGCCCTGGCCGACCGGCTGCGCCGGCTCGTCTGACGGAACCGAAAGAGACGCTCGCATGGAAATCCTCAAGCTGGCCGTCAGCGGCTGGTTCGCCCGTGCCCTCGCGGTCGCCGCCCGCCTGGAGATAGCCGACATCCTCGACGGCGGATCGATGACCTCGGCCGAGCTCGCCGAGCGCACCGGGACCCACCCCGACGTCCTCCACCGCCTCCTCCAGATGCTCACCGTGCCGGGAGTCCTGGAGCGCGACGGGGAGAAGTTCCGGCTGACCGAGGCGTACGCGCCGCTGCGCGCCGACCACCCCTTCACCCAGCGCCACTTCGCCATCCTCGCCGCCGAGCTGTACGACGACGCCTTCGCCGGCCTGATGCACACCGTGAAGACGGGCAAGTCCGGCTTCCGGGAGGTGTTCGGGGAATCCCTCTACGGCTACCTGGAGACCCACCCCGAGACGGCGGACCTGTTCGACAAGGGCATGGTCGACCTGGCGACGCCGGTGGCCCAGTGCCTGCTCGGCCACCACGACTTCAGCGCCGTCAAGACGGTCGTCGACGTGGGCGGCGGCAGCGGAGGCCTGCTTCCCGGCCTGCTGGCCGCCCACCCGGACCTGCGCGGCACCGTCGCCGACCGGGCCAGCGTGTGCGCCAGGGGCCGCACGGCCCTGGAGCGGGTCGCGAAGGAGGACGTGCTCGACCGCATCGACTTCACCCCGAGCGACTTCTTCGTCGAGCTGCCCGCCGGAGCCGACCGCTACCTGCTGAAGAACGTGCTGCACGACTGGACGTACGACAACTGCGTCCGGATCCTGCGCACCGTCGCCGCCGCCATGGCGGACAGCCCCGCCGGCGCCCGGCTGCTCGTCGTGGAACCCCTGGTGGAGAACGACATCGACGGGTGGCGCGCCATGTTCCAGGCCGTGGCGTGCGACGAGGGCACCATCGGCCTCGACGAGCCCGCCATGCGGCGCGCCCTGGAGGAGGCCGGGTTCACCGTGCGGTCGGTCGGGCAGCTGCCCACGCAGCACAAGGTGTTCGAAGCCGCCCTGGGCGCCTCCTGATGCTCACGCCGGTCTTCCTGTTCGCGGGGCAGGGCTCCCAGTACCACGGCATGGGAAAGTGGCTCTACGGGGCCGACGCCGTGTTCCGGGACACCCTCGACTCCCTGGACGCGACCGTCCGCGAGGTCCGCGGCGACTCGGTGGTGGAGGCGATCCACGGCCCCGGCCGCGGCCCCGAGCACCCGATGACGCGGTTCTCCGTCACCCAGCCGGCCATCTTCATGGTCGAGTACGCGCTGGCGCGCATGCTGCAGGCCCACGGGTTCGCACCCGGCGCGGTGCTCGGCGCCAGCCTCGGGGAAGTCGCCGCGGCGGCCGTCGCCGGCGCCGTCGACCCCGAGGCGTGCCTGCGCTCCCTGCTGCGGCAGGTGGACGTCTTCGAGGCCGAGTGCCCGCGGGGCGGCATGCTCGCCGTCCTGGCCGACCGGCAGCTCGCCGACCGCGACCCGGCCCTCGCGGGGGCCCACGTCGCCGCCGTGAACTCCCCGGAGAACTTCGTCCTGGCCGGCACCGCCGAGGTCCTCGACCGGATCGAACGGCATCTCCACACCACCGGCACGCTCTGCCAGCGGCTGCCCGTCCTGTTCCCCTTCCACTCACCCCTGATCGACCCCGTGGAGGGCGTGTTCAAGGACCTCGTCGGCGACCTCGCCATGAAGCCCGCCGCGGTCCCGCTGATCTCCGGCACCACCGGCGCCCCCGTGCGGATGCCCGACCCCGCGCACCTGTGGCGGGTGCTGCGCGAGCCCTTCGACCTGACCCGGGCGCTGGGACCCCTGCTCGAACGGGACGACCTGCTCTTCCTCGACCTCGGGCCCTCCGGGTCCATGGCGAACCTGGTGCGGGCGGCCCTGCCGGAGGGCAGCGGCTCCCGCGTGCTGCCGCTGATGTCCCCCTACGCCCGCGACGAGGTGCTGTACCGGGCCGTCCTCGACGCACGCCCCGGCCTCGCCGCCGTCCCCGCACGAATCGAGGTGAACCCCGTGAGCGCGCCCGCAGCACCCCCCGCGCACCGGACCGCCGCCGCCCCGACCCTCCACGTACACGTCTTCCCCGGGCAGGGCGCCCAGGCCAAGGGCATGGGCCGGGAGGTGTTCGACCGCTTCCCCGACCTCGTCGCCCGCGCCGACGCCGTCCTCGGATACTCCCTCCGGGAGCTGTGCCTGGAGGATCCGGGCCGCAACCTGCGCGACACCCGCTACACCCAGCCCGCGCTGTACGCGGTCAACTCCCTGACCTGGCTGGCGGCCGTGGGCGAGGGCGGGCGGCTGCCGGACTACGTCCTCGGCCACAGCCTGGGCGAGTTCTCCGCCCTGTTCGCCGCCGGGGTCTACGACTTCGAGACGGGCCTGCGCCTGGTCGCCGAGCGCGGCCGGCTCATGGGGCAGGTCACGGGCGGCACGATGGCCGCAGTCTCGTACGTCGACGCCGCACTCGTGGAACGGGTGCTGCGCGAGGAGGGCCTCGGCGACATCGACATCGCGAACCACAACGCGCCCACCCAGACCGTGATCGCCGGCCCCGCGGAGTCCGTCGGCCGGGCCCTGCCCGCGCTGAAGGCGGCCGGCGCGCGGTGCGCGCCGCTGAACGTCAGCGCGCCCTTCCACAGCCGCTACATGGCCGGCGCCGCCGAGGAGTTCGGTCGGCTGCTGGACGCCACCCCCTTCGCCGCACCGAAGATCCCGGTCATCGCCAACGTGGACGCGCGGCCCTACGAGGCGGGAGAGGTGGCCGCCACCCTGCGGCGGCAGATCGCCTCGCCCGTGCGCTGGACCGACAGCATCCGGTTCCTCATGGGCCAGGGCGACTTCACGGTGCGCGAGCTCGGTCCGGGGCAGGTGCTGACGAAGCTCGTCGCCCGCATCCGCGAGGAGGCGACGCCGCCGGCGGCCTCCCCGCGGACGCCGGGGCCGGCGCTTGCCGAACCGGTCCGCACCCCGCCCGTCCGCACCGGGCCGGCAGCCTCCCCGCCCGCCGCGCCGGCCGCGTCCGTACGCCCCGCCGCGGCCACCGCCGGGACCCTCGGGTCGGAGGACTTCCGCCGGGACTACGGCGTCCGCCTCGCCTACGCCGCCGGCGGGATGCGCCGGGGAATCAGCTCCGTCGGCCTGGTCGCCCGGATGGCCCGGGCCGGACTGCTGTCGTACTTCGGCGCCTCGGGGCTCCCGCCCCGGGACGTGGCCGCGGCGGTCGCCGAGATCCGCGCACGCGTCCCCGCCGGGGCGCCGTTCGGCGTCAACGTCACGCACGACCCGTTCGACCCCCGGGCCGAGTCCGAGCTGGTCGACGTCCTGATCCGGGACGACGTGCGGTTCGTGGAGGCCTCCACCCACGTCGAGGCCACTCCCGCCCTCGTCCGGCACCGGCTGACCGGCGCCCGGATGCGCGCGGACGGCACCGTGCACGTGCCCCGCAAGATCCTGGCGAAGGTGACCCGCCCCGACGCCGCCCGCCTGTTCCTGGAACCGCCGCCCGCCCCGCTCGTGCGCCGGCTGGCGGCGGAGGGCCTGCTCACCGCGGAGGAGGCCGAGGCCGGGGCGCGCGTCGCGCTGGCCGACGACGTCTGCGCGGTGGGGGACGCCGGGGACCACTCCGACATGGCGACCCTGTGGGCGCTGCTGCCCGCGCTGCGCGGACTGCGCGCGGAGCTCGGCGGCACGGCCGACGCCGTGCGCATCGGCGCCGGAGGCGGGATCGGAGCCCCCGAGTCGGCGGCGGCCGCGTTCGTCCTGGGCGCCGACTTCGTCCTCACCGGATCCGTCAACGCGTGCACCGCCGAGAGCGGGACCAGCGCGGCGGCGAAGGACCTCCTGCAGGAGGCGGACGTCCACGACACCGCCTTCGCGCCCTACGGAGACCTCTTCGAACTCGGCGGCCGCGCCCGGGTGCTGCGCAAGGGCGTGCTGTTCCACGCCCGCGCGGGAAAGCTCCACGACCTGTGGCGCAACCACGACGCGTGGGAGTCGGTACCCGCCTCCGTCCGCGCCAAGGTGGAGCGCGACTACCTGGGCGCCTCCTTCGAGGAGGTCCTCGCCCGCGCCGGCGGCGACGCCGACTCCGCCCTCGACCCCAAGCGGCGCATGGCGCTCGTCTTCCGCTGGTACTGCGCCCAGGCGGCCACCTGGGCGATCGAGGGCACACCCGGCCGCGAGGCCGACTACCAGATCCCCTGCGGACCGGCCCTCGGAGCCTGCAACCGCTGGCTGGCGCCGACCCCGCTGCGCGCCTGGCCGGCCCGGCACGCCGACGAGCTCGCCGAGCGCCTGATGGACGAGGCCGCGGAGATCGCAGGAGGCGGGCTCCGCGGCCGCAGCACCTGACCCCCCGGGACGGCGGGGCCCGCGCCCCGAGCCACCCCCGTGATCGACACCCCCAGCAAGAGCGAGGCACACCGCATGACCGAGACCCCGGCCAAGGAACCCGGCACCGCAACCGGCGACCTGGCGAGCGAGTTCGACCTGTCCGACCCGAAGTTCATCACCGACCCGGAGGCGGGCAAGCGCTGGCTCGGCGGCCCCCGCCCCGTCTGCCGCGGGAAGTTCGCCGACGGCAGCGACGTCTGGGTGGTCACCGGACACCACGACGTCAGGACGGTGCTCGGCGAGCCGACCCTGCGCAGCCGTCCGCCGGGCGACTCCCACCGCCGGAGCATGCTCAGCCGGGGCATCCCCGAGGACATCGTCGACATGTTCGACTCCACGCTGCTGACCATGGACGGCGCGGACCACATGAGGGTCCGCCGCCTCGTCACCCGCGCCCTGTCCGCGCGGCGGATGCTGGCCCTGACCCCCGCCGTCGAACGGGTGGCGCAGCGCCTGCTCGACGGCCTCGCCGACAAGGCCGAGCCCGACCTGATCGCCGACTACGCGCACCCGCTGGCCATCATCGTCATCTGCGAACTCCTCGGCGTGGACGAGGAGTACCGCGAGCAGTGGCGGGAGTGGAGCGAAACCCTCGCCCAGGCCCTGCGCCCCAACCCCGAGCAGTTCGCCCCCGCCGTGCGCGGCATGGCCCGGGTGACCCGGGAACTGATCGCCGCCCGCCGGGCCGAGCCGCGCGACGACCTGATCTCCGAACTGGTGCAGGTCCACGAGGAGGACAGCGACCGGCTGAGCGACGACGAGCTGACGGCCCTCGCGATGGTCCTCGTACAGGCCGGCCACGAGACCGTCCGCAACCTCGTCGCCCTCGGGGTCTTCACCCTGCTCCGCCACCCCGACCAGCTGGAACTGCTGAAGAACGACCCCTCGCTCGGCAGCCGCGCCGTCGCCGAGCTCGTGCGCCACACCGCGCCGGTGAAGCACACCTTCCGCCGCTTCGCCACCGAGCCCGTCGACATCGGCGGGGTGAAGGTACAGCCCGGAGAGGCCATCCAGGTGGTCCTGGCCGCCGCCAACCGGGACCCGGAGGTCTTCGAGGATCCCGGCCGCCTCGACGTCACCCGCGAGCACAACCCGCACCTGGGCTTCGGCCGCGGCGCGCACTACTGCCTGGGCGCGAGCCTCGCCCTGATCGAGGGCGAGGTCGCCCTGACCGCCTTGTTCGGGCGGTTCCCCGACCTGGCGCTGGCCGTCGACCCGCACGAGATCGATCCGCCCTACCTGATGTCGATGCAACGTCTCCCCGTCCGCCTGTCACCGGAGGTGTGATGCCCGACGACGTCCCCGCTGTCCCGGGTCTGCCGATGGCCCGGGGCCGGTGCCCCTTCGATCCCGCGCCCGAACTGGGGGCGCTCCGCGCGGACCACCCGGTCGCCCGCATGGAGTTCCCGGACGGGCACGTGGGCTGGCTGGTCACCGGCTACCCCCAGGTCCGCGGACTCCTGGCCGACCCCAGGATGAGCTCCCGGGCGGACGCGCTGCGCTCGCCGATCCCCCTGCCCATGGCCTCGGACCGGACGGAGCCGGCCCCGGGCATGTTCACGGCCATGGACCCGCCGGAGCACACCCGCTACCGGCGGGCGGTGGCCGGCTGGTTCTCGGCGCGCCGCACCCGCACCCTGGAACCCCGGCTGAGGGAGCTCGCCGACGCCCACCTGGACGCCATGGCCGCCGGCCGCGGCGAGGGCCCCGTCGACCTCGTGACGGGGTTCGCCGAGCCCATGGCCGCATCGGTCATCTGCGAACTGCTGGGCGTGCCCCTGTCGCAGCGCCCGGAATTCGCCCGGGCCATCACGGCACTCTTCGCGGTGCACTCCAGCGCCCAGGAGGCCATCGCCGGATGGCACGCCGTCACCGGCCTGCTGCACCGGCTGGTCCAGGCCAAACGCACCGAGCCGGCGGCCGACCTCGTCGGCACCCTCGTGGCCGAGGGCCGGCTCTCCGACGAGGAGATCGTCACCGTCGGCGCCGTGCTGCTGACCGCCGGCTACGACACCAGCGCCAACATGATCGCCCTGGGCACCTTCGCGCTGCTGGAGCACCCCGAGCAGTCGGCCGCGCTGGCCGCCGACACCTCCCTGGCCGAGCGGGCGGTCGAGGAACTCCTGCGCTACCTCACGGTCGTCCACGCGGGCGGCATCCGCGCCGCCGCCGAGGACCTGGAGTTCGACGGGCACCGGATGGCTGCCGGGGACGCGGTCTCGCTCTCCTTCGCGGCAGCCAACCGCGACCCGGCGCTCTGCGACCGGCCCGACGAGCTGGACGTCACCCGCGAGCCCGTGCCGCACCTCGCCTTCGGGCACGGCATCCACCAGTGCGCGGGCCAGCAGCTCGCCCGGCTGGAACTGAGGGTCGCTTTCGAGGCCCTGTTCGGGCGCTTCCCGGGGCTGCGCCTCGGCGTCCCCGCCGCCGAGGTCCGCACCCGCCCCGACATGGTGATCTACGGCGTCCACGAGCTACCGGTGACCTGGTGAACGGAGAGCACATGCTGTACCGAGAGATGTTCAAGTCCAAGATCCACCGCGCGACGGTGACCCAGGCGGACCTGCACTACGTCGGCTCCGTCACCATCGACGCCACCCTGATGGCCGCCGCGGACCTGCTGCCCGGCGAGAAGGTCGACATCGTCGACGTCGACAACGGCGCCCGCCTCAGCACCTACGTGATCGAGGGCGAGGCCGGCAGCGGGGTCATCGGCATCAACGGCGCCGCGGCCCACCTCGTCCACCCCGGCGACCTCGTCATCATCATCTCCTACGCCTCCATGAGCGAGGAGCACGCCCGCTCGTACCGCCCGAGCGTGGTGTTCGTCGACGCCGACAACCGGCCCGTCAGCACCGGCACCGACCCCGCCGACGTACCCGACGGACACGGCCTGGTGCGCGGCGACACCGTCAGCGCCTGACCACCCACCTGCTCATCGGAGACCCACATGAGTGCCACCCCTGACGTCATGACCGCCTTCACGAGCGGTCTCGCCGACATCAACCTCGACGAGTCCGGCACCGCCCGCCGCGGCGCGAACGCCGCCGGCATGAAGTCCGCCAGCGCCACCATCTACGACATGGCCGCGACGCTCTCCGGTCACGGAGCCCTGTGGAACTGGGGCATGCACGACCCCGCCCTGGCCGAGGAGATCCGCGCCCGCGTGCCCGGCTTCGGAGAGCCCTGGACGGACGGCTTCAGCGAGCAGCTGTACTTCCTCGCCCTGCGGGAACTCCCCATCGCCCTCGACGACTACGCCGGCCGCCACGTCCTGGAGGTCGGCTGCGGCATGGGGGAGGGCCTCAACTTCCTCTCCCGCATCGCCCCCGGCGCCCGCATGACCGGCCTCGACCTGTCGCCGAAGGCCGTCGCCCGGGCCACCGCCACCCTGTCCCGCGGCGACGACCTCACCTTCGTGCACGGCGACGCGGAGGAGCTCCCCTTCGAGGACGCCTCCGTCGACGTGCTCGTCAACATCGAGAGCTCGCACACCTACCCCGACCTCGGCGCGTTCCTCGCCGAAGCCGCGCGCGTACTCCGGCCCGGCGGCTTCCTCAGCCACATCGACGTCTACACCCGGCAGCGCACGCAGACCATGCAGCGCACCGCGGAGGCGACCGATGGCCTGGAGTGGACGGCCGACCACGACATCTCGGACCGGGTCCGCGCGGCCGTCCGCCGCCGGATGGCACCCGGCAGCCACTTCCGGACCACCCTCGGCAAGCAGCGCATGAACCCGCTGGTGCGCCAGATCGCCGCGCACAGCCAGATCCTCATGTTCGGCGGCATGTTCGCGGGCTACCGGCCGCCGCCCGCCATCAAGGCGCTCGGCAAGCTGGGCATCGTGCCGTGGATGAGCGGCCTGCCGATGGAGAGCTACCGCCACCGGATCGCCGTCCGCCGATGACGCACCACCGGGGCCGAAACCGAAAGGGGGACGCATGAGCCCACGGCTGTTCGCCGTCGCCGCCGACACCGAGGAGCTGCTCCGGGACCTGCTGGGCGCCCACCTCGACAGGATCCGAGCGGGACGCGCACTGCCCCCGCTCGCCCGGTACTGCCACGAGGCGGCGGCGGGCACGACCGGAGTCCACCGGCTCGCCTTCGCCGTCGACTCGTACGACGAGCTCCGCACGCAACTGGAGGCGGCCTGCGCCGGAGAGGTGGGGCGCATCCCCGCCGACGTCACCGCCCGGCGGCCCAAACTGGTGTTCGTCTTCGCCGGGCAGGGCGCCCAGTGGTACGGGATGGGCCGCGAACTCCTCGCACGGGAGCCCGTCTTCCGGGAGGCGCTGCTCCGCTGCGACCGGCTGGTCGGCGAGTTCGCGGGCTTCTCCGCCGTCGAGCAGCTGAGGCTGCCGACCGGGAAGGCCAGGCTGGACGAACTGGACGTCCTCCAGCCGACGATGGTCTCCCTGCAGATCGCCCTGACCGCGCTCTGGCGCAGCTGGGGGGTCACCCCCGACGCCGTCGTCGGGCACAGCATGGGGGAGATCGCCGCCGCCCACACGGCCGGCGGCCTGACCCTGCGCGACGCCCTGAAGGTCGCCTGCCGGCGCAGCGCGCTGCTGCGCCGCATCTCCGGCAAGGGGGCGCTGGCCACGACGGAACTCTCGCCGGCCGAGGCGCAGGCGGTGGCGGAGGCGAGCGGCGGCGGGATCAGCGTGGCGGGGGAGAACAGCCCCCGCTCCACCGTCCTGGCGGGCGACTCGGACTCCCTGGCGGCGCTCGTCGGCGAGCTGGAGGCCAAGGACGTCTACTGCCGGGTGATCAAGGGGACGGTCGCCTCGCACAGCCACTACGTCGAGGAGCTGCGCGAGGACCTGCACGAGGCCCTGCGCACGGTCGCCCCGGCACCCACGCGCCTGCCGATGTACTCGACCGTGACGGCCGAGCCGGTGCCGGACGCCGGGCTCGGGGCCGCGTACTGGATGCGCAACCTGCGGGAACCCGTGCGGTTCGCGGCAGCGGTCGAGCACCTGAGCGCCGCGGGACACGAGGTGTTCCTGGAGGTCAGTGCCCATCCGGTGCTGCTGAGCCCGATGCGCCAGACCCTCGAAGACGGGGAGCGGCAGGGATGGCTGCTGCCCTCCGGCAGGCGGCGGGCCGAGGTCCGCTCCATGCTCACCTCGCTCGGGACCCTGTACGCCTGCGGGCGGGAGCCGGACTGGGCCGCGCTGTCCCGCGAGGAGCGGGCCGACGCCCTCACCCCGTACCAGGCCGCCGTACTGGAGGCGGCGCGCCGGCCCCGGCCGGTACCGGTGGCGGCGGGCCGGGCGGTCTCCGCATAGCGGCCGGGGAACGGCGGGAGGCCGGTGCGGCCAGCCCGGTGCCGGCCTCCCCGCCCCGACCGGGGGCGTGAAGGCCGGCGCCTGCCCGACCGGCGGCCTCCCGGCCGGGGAGGGCCGCCCGGCGTCAGGCGGCTCCGGCCCCGGCGGCGGTGAGGCCGTACCGGCCCGCCTCCCGGCGCAGCACCCCCACGTCGACGAGGGCCCGGCGCAGGGACACGGTGTCGAGGACACCGCTCCCGCACCACGGCTCCAGACGGTCCGTCACCGTGCGCTCGTCGTACTCCTCCCCGGGCGCGAAGGTGGCCTCGGCAACGTGCCGCAGCACGGTGCGCCGCGCCGCGTGGTCGGCCTCCTCGGGCAGGGCCACCAGGACCCGGTCCCGTACGAAGCCGCGCAGCCGGGCGTCGGGCTGCGCGGCCGCGGCCTCCTCCTCCCTGCGGCGGGCGGCGGCCTGCCCGGCGTCCTCCAGGGCTCCTTCGTTGACGACGAGCCGGCCGCGGCCCTCGGGCACGAGCAGCCCGGTCCGGGTCAGTCGGCCGATGGCCTTGGCCGCCACCGGGGTGTCGAGCCCGGCGGCGGTGAGGATCTCGGACGAGGTGGCCGAGCCGAGCGCGACCGCGGAGAAGACGCGGCGCAGCGTCGGGTCGGCCATCGCGAGGGTGAATTCGTCAGGTGTCATCGCAGTGTTCCGCCTCCCTGCCGGTGCGGGCCGGCACGGCGCCGCCGGGGCGCCGTGCCGGCCGGGACCTCGGGGTCAGCGCCCCTTCCGCTTGATCTTGATGCTGGCGAGGTCGGTGGAGACCGACTTCAGTTCGACGCACCCGGCGCCGAGCTTGGCGACGGCCGCCACCGCGAGCTCCTCGGCCTTGGACAGGACGAGCTGCTCGGTGTCCTCGTCGGTCGCGGGGATCAGCACGCGGAAGGTGAACCCGTGCAGCCCGCGCTCGTAGTTGACCGTGCCCTCCTCGGTGAACCGGGCGCTGAGCACGCCGTGGTCGTCGACCTGGGCGAGCAGTGCCGCGCGCTGCTCCTCGTCGAGGGGAGCGAACTTGCCCCGGGTGAGGACCTGGTAGGTCGTGCTTCTGCTCATGATGGACGGTCTCCCGTTGTGGTTCGCTGATGGGGGTGGGCGTCGCAGGAGGCGCTCACTGGGCCGGTTCCTCCCGCCGGACGCGGTGGTGCGGCAGGAGCAGGACGAGGGCGGTGACCGGGACGAGGCCACCGGCCGCCCAGTACAGCGTCTCGCTGTAGGTGGACACGAACGTCTTCGCGCGGATCTCGCCGAGCGCGCCATTGATCGTATCCCGGGTGCCGTCGTCGGCGCCCTGCACCAGGGTGGAGCAGATGTCCGGGACCTTGGCCAGGTCGTCCTGGCCCAGCGCCTCGGTCGCGCAGTCCCGGAGGTCGGAGGCCTGCCGGGGTGAGACCGACTGCACGGTGGGGGCGACGCGTTCGGCCTGCGGCCCGGCGTTGCCGGCGAGGGCCGCGAAGAAGAGGCTGCCGATGACCGCCACGCCGAGCGCGGCACCGAGCTGGCCGGTGGCGTTGATGATGCCGGAGGCGGCGCCGGCCTCCTGCGGCTGGACCTCCCTGAGCACCAGCGCCGTCAGCGGGGGCATCAGCATGCCCATGCCGGAGCCGATCAGGAGCATGGACGGGATCGCGTGCCAGGAGGTGATGTCCGTGCCGAAGCGGTCGGCCGCCCAGGCGTAGGAGAGGATGCCCGCGAGCATCAGGACGGCACCGGCGAGCAGGCAGTAGCGGCCGTAGAGCGGCGAGAGCCTGCGGACGGCGAGACCGCCGACGATCGGGACGCACAGGGAGAACGGGATGGCGGTCAGGCCCGTGTGCAGGGCCGACCAGCCGAGGCCGGCCTGGAGGTAGAGGGTCCAGCTGAGGAAGAAGCCCGCGGGGATGGCGCTGAAGAGGAGCTGGACGCCGATGCCGGCGCCGAACGCGCGGACCTTGAACAGGGACAGCGTCACCAGGGGCGAGCCGTCCTTGGCGGTCTTGTGGCGCTCGTAGACGACGAACAGCACGAGGACGGGGGCGGCGGCGACGAGCGAGACGATGCTCCACACCGGCCAGTCGAGCTCGCGGCCGAGGGTCAGCGGCACCATGAGCAGCAGCAGGCCGAGCACGATCAGCAGCATGCCGGCGATGTCCAGGCGCTTCGCATGGGGGGAGCTCGACTCCCGCATCCACTTCGCGGCGCCGACCAGGGCGAGCACGCCGACCGGCAGGTTCACCACGAAGATGCTGCGCCAGCCGAGGTCCAGCGGGTTCCAGCTGATCAGCGCACCGCCGATGAGGGGCCCGGAGACGATGGCCAGACCGACCATGCTCGCGTACAGGCTGACGACGCGGCCGATCTCCTGGGGCGCGAAGGAGACGTGGATGAGCGCGAGCACCTGGGGCACCATGACGGCGGCGGTGAGGCCCTGGAGCGCGCGGGCGACGACGAGTAAGTCGGTGCTCGGCGCGGCGGCGCACATCGCGGACGCGAGGACGAAGCCGCCGACGCCGACGAGGAACATGCGCTTGCGGCCGAAGATGTCGCCGAGCCGGCCGCCGGTGATCAGCAGGACCGCGAAGCTCAGGGTGTAGCCGGCCGTCATCGCCTGGATGGCGAAGGTCGAGGCGCCGAGGTCGCGTTGGATGCTCGGGATGGCCACGGTGATGATGTTCGCGTCGAGCAGGTCCATGAAGGTGGCGACCAGCAGGACTGTCAGCGCGAGCCACCGCTTCGGGTCGGGCTCGGGCGTCTCGGGAGTGGCAGGTGGGCCGGCTGCCGCCGGCTTTTCTGCCTGCCCTGCCTTGTTCATGGGTTCTTCTCCAGCTTCTCGGTCGGGGGTTCGGCGGCGGGTTCGGCCGCGGGTGCGGGTGCGGTGCTGCGGGCGAGTGCGGTCCAGGACTTCATGAGGAGCTCCACCACGTCCACGACGGAGTCCGTGCCGCTGTCGGAGGGGAAGAGCACGCGCTGGATGGACAGTCCGTCGTCCAGCGCGTGGACGATCAGTGCCAGGAGCTCCACGGGCGCCGGGGTGGTCACCCCGCGTGCGGCGAAGCCCTGCTCCAGCGACTGGGCGATCGCGTCCCGCGAGCGGCGCTCGCGGTCCGCCAACAGGGGCAGCAGCTCCGGGTCGCGCAGTCCGTAGAGCCAGAGTTCGGTGCGCAGCGCGAGCCAGCTGGCGAGGTTCTCGTCGCGCCGTCGGTGCCAGGAGCGCAGGTGGTCCAGCATCTCCTCGAAGGTGGCCGCCTCGCGGCTCATCGCCTGGATCTCTTCGAGCTCGTGCTGGGTCCGCTGCTCCAGCAGGGCGAGGACGAGCTCGTGCTTGCCCTCGAAGTTGCCGTAGAAGGCGCCGCGGGTGTATCCGGCGGACTCGACGATCTGCTCCACCGAGGTTCCGCTGACGCCCTGGCCCGCGAAGAGGGCGGCCGCCGACCGGAGGATCTGCTCGCGGGTGACCTGCCGGCTCTGCTGCCGGGTGAGTCGCTTCGTGATGGTGACCGCCTCCTTGATGCGCTTCCCGAATACAGGACTGTATCCCAATACGGTTCTGTATCCGAAATGCATTCGCGGCGGGCGGCTCCCGTCCCCGCGCCCCCGGGCACGCGCATGCGAGAGGGCATGCGAGAGGGCATGCGAAAGGGCTGTCACCGCCGCCCGAAGGCGGGGTGGCAGCCCGTGGCCGAGTTCGTGGTCGCGTACGCCCGGCCTCCGAAGTCCGTCTCGCGGCCTCGGAGATGGCGGGGGAGGGGTGCGGCTCAGCGCACCAGGCGGTTCATCAGCCGGTCCAGTTCGGCCTCCGGGTCGGCCGTGAGCCCTCCGTGCACCGGTCCGACCTGGACGACGGCGCTGCGGGGGGCGGTGAGCCAGCCGAACCGGGAGCGCAGCGTGCCGGCGCCGGCCTGGCCGGCCTTCGACTCGCCCGCGCAGATGGCGCGGATCGCCTCCAGGGCGTCGGTGACGCCCGTCAGGTCGACGGCGGGGTCCAGGGCGCGCAGGCGTGCGGGGTCGATGTGGATCCCGGCCGCGAGGAAGTCGGCCTGCTTGCAGTAGAGCAGTGCGCCCACGTTGACGCGCTCGCCGCGGTCCACGCGCGGGACTGCCTGGAGCAGCGCGTAGTCGAAGCCGAGGGAGGGGGAGAGGTGGTCGCTCATGCCGCCGACTCCGGCCACCAGTCGCGTCCGCCGGCGAGGCGGGCCAGCAGGTATTCGCAGTAGCGCGCACGCAGGGTTTGCGGGTCGGCGCCGTTCGTCGAGTGCATGGAGTCCAGGAAGTCGTCGGGCACGAGGGCGAGGATCCGCTCCAGCGCCTGCGGAGTCACGAGGGCGGCCAGCTCGGCGTCGAGGCTTTCGAGGGTCGAGGGCTTGAGCGTGGACACCCGCTCGGACAGCACGTGCGAGCCCAGCCCGTAGTCCCGGGTGGCCCAGCCGTCCACCGCCGGCCACGAGTGCTGGAAGATCAGCGCCGCGCCGTGGTCGATCGCCCACAGCCGGCGGTGCCAGATCAGCAGGTTGGGGTTGGACCAGGTGCGGTCCACGTTCGCCGTGAGGGCGTCCAGCCAGTAGATGCGGGCGGCCTCCTCGGCCGGCGCCCGCCAGGCGATGCCGTCGTAGCCGACCGAACCGGGCAGGAAGTCCATGGCCAGGTTGGGCCCCGTGCTGGCCTGGAGGAGCTGCTGCACCTCCTGGTCCGGCTCGCGGCGGGCCAGTTCGGCGTCCACGTGGAGGAGGACCAGCTCGGGAACCCGGATGCCGAGGTGGCGGCCGAGTTCGCCGACCACGATCTCGGCGACGAGGGCCGCGCTCCCCTGGCCCGCGCCCCGGAACTTGACGACATAAGTGCCGTCGTTGTCGGCCTCGACGATACCGGGAAGTGAGCCGCCCTCGCGGAGGGCGGTCAAAAATTGCGTTCCTTTTACCTCTTGCAACATGGAGATCACCCTACTGGCGCAGGAAGGGGCCTCCAAGGGTGTGATCGAGTTCCGGCCATTGGCGCGGTGGTTCCCCGTCAGGGGCGGACCGTACGGGAAGCGGCACGGTATTTGGCTGAATTCCTGCGGAGCCGCCGGGGAAACCGCAAGCGCCCCTGTATTCCGGCCGGGCGCCTCTCGTGGCCGGAACATGCCTTGCGGTCGCCGGGTGCGCCGCCGGTCGCCGGTCGCCGGTCACCGCCGCCGGGGAGGCGGCGCGGGGGCGGCCGGCACGGCGATCCCGGTCGCCACGTACTCCACGCCCTCCCGGGCGACGGTCCGCCAGCGGCCGGTGAAGGTGTCCACCCGGCGGCCGCCGACCACCGGGCCGGGCACGTGCAGGGAACTGGTGAAGGTGCCCCGTTCCGGATCGGGGGTGACCGTGCAGTCGCCGAAGTCCATCATCCGGCCCAGCAGGGGGAAGCAGGCCTTGTACGTGCTCTCCTTGGCGCTGAACAGCAGCCGGTCCCAGGCCACGGCGGGATGGGACAGGGTCAGCCGGTCCAGCGTGCGCCGTTCGCCGGGGGAGGCCACCATCCGCTCGATCCCCGCGGGCAGCGCGGAGTTCGGCTCGGCGTCGATCCCGACCGCCGCGACCGCCGAGGTTCCGGCCACCGCCGCGGCCCGGTATCCGGGGCAGTGGGTCATGCTGCCCACGACGCCCTCGGGCCAGGCCGGTTCCCCGTCCGGCCCGGGCAGGATCGGCCCGGGCGGCACCCCGAGCCGGGCCAGGGCGGTGCGGGCGCACAGCCGGACGGTGGCGAATTCCCGCCGGCGCCTGTCGACCGCGCGCTTCACCCTGTCCGCTTCCTCCGGGTACAGGTGGATGTTCGGAGGGTCGGCGAACAGCTCCACCGTGACGACGTCCGGCAGCGCGCCGACGAGGAGGCCGGGCCCCCCATCCCCGGGGTGCACCCCGGGCCCCGGCCCCGTGAGGCCGCCGCGGGCCGGACCGTCCGGCCAGGTCGGGCCGGGTTTTCCCGACCCGCCTCGGACATCGGGAATCGGCTCTGCAATTCGCGGCACTGGTGCTTCCTCCACTTGCGCGACTCGTCATGATCAACCACGATGCATTCTCGTCGGACCTCCGCTTCCGGTCGTGGAGAGGGGGTCGATCCGAGGGTAGTTTCAGTGCTCAACCACTTTAACCGGCCCTGTGCTATACAGGCCTCGGCGTGCAGGTTTCACGGGCCGACCGGTCCGTGAAACGGGTCCGCCGGCCGGTTTTTCAGCGAATACATCGGGGGATGTGGATGATTCGGCGCTGTCATTCGTCATGGCCGCTTCCGGGCCGGCGCGCGGCCCGGCCGCCGGAGGCCGCAGGGCCTGCCGCAGCCGGACGGCTGCCCCTATGCTGAGCCGCCGGATCGTCCTGGGCCTCCCCGCCCTCTCCGTCGGCGGACTCTCCGAGAACTGGCTGTTACGCGAGGCAGGCGACCTCCACTGGTCCCTGATCGGCGAGCACTTCGGCCTCCCGGTCGCCGAACTCGCCGACGCCGACGGTGAACGGCTGCTCCCCGCCTTCACCCGGGCCCGCCTGGCCGCGGCCGACTCCCTGCGCTTCTTCACCGAGCACGACGAGGGAGAACTCGCCGGCACGCTCGTCCGGCTCGACGAGCACGCCTTCGCCAGCGACATCCGCTTCGCCACCCCCGCGACGTCCGTCGACGTCAGGCTCCTCACCTCCTTCGTCCGCAGGGGCGCCGGCAACTGGCTCGTCCCCGGCACCCCGCGCCACGCCGGCCGCGGCCCCGTGGCGGACGCGAGCGCGGAACACCGCGCCTTCCGCAGCGAGTTCCGCGACCACGCCCGGCTGGAGGACGGCGGCGCCACCGGCCTCTTCACCGACACCTACGAGCTCAACCCCTTCGCGGACGTGAATGCGGCAGGCCTGCTCTACTTCGCCTCCTACCCGCACATCAACGACCGCGGCGAGCGCAAGTACGCGCGGTCCGCCGTCCCCGGCGAGGAGTGGGCCGTCGAGGCCGTCACCCTCAGCCGCGACATCGTCTACCTGGGCAACTGCGGCCTGTCCGACGCCGTGCGCTACCGGCTGGACTCCCTCCGGCGGGAGTCGCCGGACCGGGTGGTCCTCACCTCCTCCCTCCTGCGGGAACGCGACGGCCGGCCCCTGGCCCGCCTCGAGACCGTCAAACGGCTGCTCCGGCCCGACGCGTTCGCCGCGCTCACGGGCGACCGCGCCGCCCCGGCCGCCGCGACCGGGTCCGTACCCCCGCCCGCCGCCCCCGGCTCCGAACAGCCGCCCGCCGCCCTGCCCGAGGACCTCGAGGGCCGGCTCCTGGCCGTGATGGAGACGGTGCTCGGCGCGCCCGCGGGCTCGCTCACCGCCGACGACGACCTGCGCCCGCACGGACTGGACAGCCTCGCCCTGTCCGAGGCGGCCGTACGGGCCGAGGACGAGCTCGGCTGCGAGATCGACCCCAGCAGCCTGTTCCAGGCGTTCACCGTCACCGCCATGGCCCGGGTCCTGCGCGGCGGACGGCCGGGTGCGGCCGAGGCCCCGCCGGCCCTGCCGCAGGCCGCCCCGGCGGCGTCGGCCGCAGCGCCGGCCGGCAGCCCCGCCGCCGTGCCGATCGCCGTGATCGGCATGGCCGGCCGGTTCCCCGGCGCACCGAGCGTCCCCGAACTGTGGGACCTCCTGGGCCGCGACGAGGACGCCGTCCGCGACATCCCCGCGGACCGCTGGAACGCGGCGGAACACCCCGGGCTGATCGGCAAGGCGGCCCTGCTCGACGACATACGCGCCTTCGACCACGAGCTCTTCGCCATCAGTCCGCGGGAAGCCGCCCTGATGGACCCCCAGCAGCGGCTGCTGCTGGAGACCGTGTGGGCGACGGCGGAGGACGCCGGATGCGACCCGGCCTCGCTGTCCGGCACCCGCACCGGCGTCTACGCGGGCGTGTGCCACTCCGACTACGCCGCGCTCGTCGCCCGGCACGCCGGGCAGGACGAGCCGCACCTCAGCGTCGCGGTCTCCCCCTCCCTCGTGGCCAACCGCGTCTCGTACGCCCTCGGCCTGCGCGGGCCCAGCGTCGCCGTGGACACCCTCTGCTCCTCCTCCCTCGTCGCCGTCGCCCAGGCCGTGGCCGCGCTGCGCGCCGGCGAGTGCGACCAGGCGTTCGCGGGCGGCGTCAACGTCCTGTGCGACCCCGCCCGGCACCACGCCTACCAGCGCACCGGCGTCCTCAGCCCGCGGGGCCGCTGCCACACCTTCGACGACACCGCGGACGGATACGTCCGCGGCGAGGGCGTCGCCGCCCTGCTCCTCAAGCCGCTGGACCGGGCGCTGGCCGACGGCGACCGCGTGCACGCGGTGATCCGCGGCGCGGCCGTCAACCACGGCGGGCAGGCCCGGTCCTTCACCGCCCCCAACCCGGACGCGCAGGCCGACCTGCTCGTCACCGCCCACGGCGAGGCGGGCGTCGACCCGCGCACGATCGGCTACATCGAGGCGCACGGCACCGGAACGCGCCTGGGGGACCCGATCGAGGTCTCCGCCATCGTCGCGGCGTTCGAGCGGCTCTACGCGCAGTGGGGCCACGCACGCCCCACCGAGCCGCACTGCGCGATCGGCTCGGTCAAGACGAGCATCGGCCACCTGGAGGCCGCCGCAGGAATCGCCGGCCTGATCAAGGTGATCCTGGCGATGCGGCACCGCACGCTGCCCGCCGCGCGCAACCTGGACCGCCCGAACCGGATGATCAAGCTCGACGGCACCCCGCTGCGCCTCCAGCGCGAACGCGGCGCCTGGGAGCCGCCCGTGGGCGGCGGCCCCCTGCGGGCCGGGGTCAGCTCCTTCGGGATGGGCGGCACCAACGCGCACGTCGTCCTCGAAGAGGCCCCCCTGCCGGCGGCAACCCCCGCCACGGCCCCCGCCGCGGGCTCCGCCGTGACCGTGCCCGTCTCCGCGAGGACCCCGCAGGCCCTGCGGGAGGCCGTGGCCCGCCTGCTGGACGCCGTCCGCTCCCCGGACGCCCCGCCGCTCGCGTCGATCGCGCGGACCCTGATCACCGGGCGCGCGGCACTGGCCTACCGCCTGGACGTCGAGGCCCGCGACCTCGGTGAACTCGCCGCGGGCCTCGCCGCGGCGCTCGACACCCCGCCGGACGCCCCCGTGAACGGGCAGCGCGAAGGGGCGGGCCCGGCCCGGACGGCCCCGGACGCACCGCCCGCCTCCCTGCCGACCTACCCCTTCGCCCGGGACCCGCACTGGGTCGCACCCGTCGCTGGCGCCGAACTCCTCACCGCCGAGTGGGCCGACGCACCGGCTCCCGACACCGCCGACCCCGGACGGCTGCTGGTGGTCGCCGCCGACCGCGAACTGGCCCGCACGGTGCTGGGGGAACACGCCCTCGTGCACGTCCCCGGGGAGCCCGTGCCCGTACTGGCCGGCCTGGGCGGGATCGTCGACCTCGTCGACTGGTCCGCCCCCGGCACCCTCGTCACCGAGCGCATCGCCCTCCTGCAGCAGACGCTCACCGCGAACCCCCGCGTCGGGCTGCGGTGCGTCCACGCCGGCGGCGCCGAACGCTCCGTGCTCGCGGGCTTCTACCGCTCCCTGTCCGGCGAGTTCCCGGCCCTCCACGGCCGCACCGTCCGCGTCGACGGCGGCACCGCCGAACTCGCCGCCGCCGTACGGGCCGAGACCGCCGCCGTGGACCGGGAGACGGAGATCCGCTACGAGGGGACCCGCCGCCTCCGGCCCGTGGCCGCCTTCGCCCCGGCCAAGACCGGCGAGGACCTGCTCGCCGGCGTCGGCCGCGGTGGCGCGGTGCTCATCACCGGCGGTCTCGGCGGCATCGGCCTGCGCCTCGCCGCCCACCTCGCCGACCGGGGGGCCCGCCACATCGTGCTCGTCGGGCGCTCCCGCATGCCGGTCCGCAACCAGTGGGCCGCCCTCGTCGCCGCACCCGCCACCGACCCGGCCCTGCGCGCGCGCCTCGGCGCGCTGCTCGCCCTCGTCGAGCGGGGGGTGACGCTGACCGTGCGGACCGACGCCCTGGACGACGTCGCCTCCCTGAGGCGGCTGATCGGCCGGGTCAGGAAGCAGGCCGGCGGTGTCGACGCCGTCTTCCACTGCGCGGGGGTCATGGACCCGCCCACGTCCTTCCTCTCCCGCACACCCGAGGAGATATCCCGGGTGCTGCAGCCCAAGAGCGACGGGCTGCGGGTGCTGTGGGCGGCGTTCGGAGCCATGCCGCCCCGGCTCATGGTGCTCTTCTCCTCCGTGGCGGGAGCCGTGCCGTCCCTCGCCGCGGGACACCTGGACTACGCGGCGGCGAACGGGGTGCTGGACGACTTCGCCGCCGCCCACGGCACCGGCGCCTCCGGGTGCACGGTGCGCGCCCTGCGCTGGCCCCTGTGGCAGGGCGTGGGCATGGGCCTGGAGCGTACGAGTGCCGCCGGCGGCCTCGGCATCCCCGACCTCGACGCCGACGACGCGCTGGACCTCCTCGACCTGGCCCTGCGGGTGCCCGGCGATCCCGTCCTGCTGCCCTGCCGGGTGGAGCGCACCGCCGTGGCCGCCGACGAGTTGTTCCTCGCGCCGCGGCGCGAAGTCCCGGCGCGGCCCGCGCAGGCCCCCGCCGAGGCGGCGGCCGTGCCGGCCGGGACCCCGCCGGCCGCGGGCCCGCCCGCGGTGGGCTCGTTCGCGGTGGGCGCTCCCGCCGAGGCCGTGCCGGCCGGCGGGACCGCACCGGCGGCGCCGCCGGACTGGCTGTACGCCGTCGTCGCCCGCACCACCAAGGTCGACCCCGGCCTGCTGGCCGCCGACACCGTGCTCGGTGACATCGGCGTGGACTCGCTGCTGATGGCCGAACTCGTCCGGGACCTGGAGGACATCCTCGGCCGCCCGGTCGACCCCAGCCTCCTCCAGGAGCACCCCACGCTCGGCGGCCTCGCCGCCGCGCTCGGCACACCCCCGGCCGAGGCCGTACCCGGGCCGGTCGGCCCGCCCGCCCCCGCGGCGCCCGCGCGGCCGTCTCCGGCCGCCGCCCCTGTACCGGCTCCGGCACCGCCGCCGAGCCCGTCCCCGGACGGGCGGCCGACACCCATCGCGGTGATCGGCATGGGCTGCCGCCTGCCGGGGGCGCCCGACCCGGCGCGGTTCTGGGAGGCCCTGCTCGCCGGCCGCGACCTCGTGACCGAGGTCCCGGCCGACCGGTGGGACACCGCCTCCCTCTACAGCCCGGACGGCGAACCGGGGCGCAGCACGGGCAAGTGGGGCGGATTCCTCGACGACGCCGCCCTGTTCGACCCGGACTTCTTCGGATTCGACGCCGAGGCGGCCCGCCACCTCGACCCGCTGGCGCGCAAGGCGCTGGAGGTGTCCGTGGAAGCCCTGCGGGACGCCGGGTACCGGGAGGACGAGGTACGGGGAGGTGCGGTCGGCGTCTTCGTCGGCACGCGCACGGGCAACCACCGCGCGCACCTGCAGCCCCCGCTGCGGCCGTACATCGCCGGCGTGAACCAGAACTTCGTCGCCGCCCACATCTCGCACTTCCTGGACCTGACGGGGCCGAACCTCGTGGTCGACAGCGCGTGCTCCTCGTCGCTGGTCACCATCCACCTCGCCGCCCGCAGCCTGGCGTCCGGGGAGTCGTCGATGGCCCTGGCCGGAGGCGTGGACCTGCTGTTCGACGAGGAGCCCTACCTCATGCTGAGCGCCGGCAGGGCGCTGTCGCCCACCGGCCGCTGCCGCACCTTCGACGAGTCCGCCGACGGCCTCGTCCCGGGCGAGGGCGCCGGGATGGTGCTCCTCAAGCGCCTCGACGACGCCCTGCGCGACGGGGACCGGGTACTGGCCGTCATCGAGTCCTCGGGCGTGAACAACGACGGCCGGACCATGGGCCACACCACGCCGAACGGACGCGCCCAGCGCGCCCTGATCTCCGACGTGCTGACGCGCGCCGGAGCGGACGCCCGCACCGTCGGCTACGTCGAGGCGCACGGCACCGGCACCGTGATCGGCGACCCGATCGAGCTCCAGGCCCTGACCGCCGTGCACCGGGCGTACACCGAGGACCGCGGCTACTGCGGCATCGGCAGCGTCAAGAGCTCGATCGGACACACGCTCAGCGCCGCGGGCGTCGCCGGATTCGTCAAGGCGGTCCAGATCCTGCGGCACGGCCGGATCCCGCCCACGCTGCACTGCCACCGGCCGAACCCGCGCTTCGCCTTCGCCGACTCGCCGTTCTACCCGGTCACCCGGGTGACGGACCTGCCGGCCGGGAGCCGGGTGGCCGTCAGCGCCTTCGGCTTCGGCGGCACCAACGCCCACGTCCTGCTGGGCCCCGGAACCCCCGGGGAACCCGGACGGCCACCGCTGCCACGGCCCGCCTACCGGCGCAGCAGGTTCTGGCGCCTGCCCGCGGCGCCCGGCCCGGCCCCCGCCCCGGTCCGCTCGGCCCGGCTCGACCTGACCTTCCCGTAACCCGGCGCGGCCCGGCCCCCACGCCCCCGCATCGCCGACCACCAGGAGAGAACACGTGGACCGTAGGTCCGTTCGCTGTGCCCTGCACCTGAAGCGGGACAACCCGATCGTCGACGACCACCGGGTGCACGGGGTGCGAACCCTGCCGGGCGTCACCTTCCTCGACATCGTCCACCGGATGCTCGCCGCCCGGGACATCCCCCTGGACCGCGCCGAGCTGAGCGACGTGCTGTTCGTCGAGCCGGTGGTCACCGCGGACTCGTTCGACCGTGAGCTGACCGTCGAGGCCACGCCCGACGGCACCGTCCTCCGGGTGACGGCGACCAGCCGCCGGCTGCGCGACGGGCAGCCGGTCGACGACACCGCGACCACCCACCTGCGCGCCACCCTGCGCACCGACCTGCCCCCGCTCACCGGCGCCGCCGCACCCCGGCCGCCCGGCGGCGTGCCGCGCGACGTCGACACGGTCTACGCCACCGGCCGGTCGGCCGGCATCGAGCACCGGGCGTTCATGCGCTGCACGGGAACCCTGCGCGCCACCGCGGACCGGGTGCACGCCGAGATCGCGCTGGGCGACGAGGCGCGGAGCACGGCGGAGGACTTCCTGCTGCACCCCGCCCTGCTCGACGGCTCCACCATGCAGGCGTACGCGCTCGCCTTCGACGGGCCGGACGGGGACGGGCGCCCCCTCATCCCCCTGCACATCGGCTCCTTCCGCGCCGCCCGCGCCCTCGGGGACGCCTGCACCGTCGACCTGCGCATGCACCCGGCCGGCGCCGGCGCCGGGGACGACCTGGTCAAGGCCGACATCGAACTGCGCGACGCCTCCGGCGCGCTGGCCGCCCGGTTCACGGACCTGACCTTCAAGCGCGTCCGCTCCGCCGCCGCGATCACCCGGCTGGCCGCCGAGCGGCCCGAGCCGGCCCCGCGGGCCGCGGCCGGCGCCGTCCCCGCGCAGGCAGCCGGCCCCGCTCAGGCGCCCGACACCGCCCAGGCCGCCGTTTCCGTCCGGCCGGGAAGTCCCGCGGAGCCGGCCCCCGCCGGCGCCGCACCGGGGGACCTGCGGGCCGAGGTCGTCGAGCTGGTCCGCCGGGCCGCCGGCGACCCCGACCTGGCGGTCGAGGGCGACCGGGGCTTCTACGACCTCGGCCTGGACTCCTCCCACCTGCTCACCCTGGTGCGGCTGTTCGAGGAGCACTGGGGCATCGCGCTCTACCCGACCCTGCTGTTCGAGTACCCGACCGTCGACGCGGTCACCGCCCACCTCGCCGGACTGCTCCCCGCCGAACGGCCCGCACGCCCGGCCCCGTACGCACCCGCGGCGGACACCCCCGCACGGACCCACTGCCTGACCGGCCTGTGGCAGGCGGCGCCGCGCCCTTCCGCGCCGGCCGCCGGACCGCTGCTGGTCATCGGCGACCAGCGGGTACGCGCCGACCAGATCACCGTCCTGCGCGGTCCCGCCTTCCGCCGGACCGGAACCCGCTCCTACGAGCTGCGCCCCGCCGAGACCGCGGACCTCAGGCTGCTCCTCGCCGACCTCGCCGCCCGGGGCACGGCGTGGGAAGGCGTCCTGCACGCCGCCGACCGGGACGCCGCCGACCGGGACGCCGCAGGCCTCCCCGGGGCCGTGCGGTCCGCCTGCGCCGAGGTGCTCGCCCTGGCCCAGGTCCTCGCCGACCGCCCGGTCCCCGTCGTGCACGTGGGGCCGGGCCCCGTGGCCGCCGCGGTCGCCGGACTGGCCCGCACGGTGCGCCTGGAGCAGCCCAGCCTCGCGATCACCGCCGTCGAGTCCGACGGCCCCGCCGACGCGGACGCCCTGCTCGCGGAGTTCGCCGGCCACGGGGAGTCCTGGGTACGGCACGCCCCCGACGGCCGCCAGGTGCGCCGCTACCGCGACGCCGACCTCGGCCCGGCGGCCCCCGTCCGGCCCGGCGGCGTCTACCTGATCACCGGGGGAGCGGGCGGCATCGGCCGGGAGCTCGCCGCCCGGCTGACCGCCCGGGGGGCGGTGCCCGTCCTCGCGGGGCGCTCGCCGCGCCCGGAGTCCGACGGCTCCTACATCCCGGCCGACATCACCGAGCCCGCCGAGGTCGACGCCCTGATCCGCGGCATCCTCGAACGGCACGGCCGGCTGGACGGCGTCGTGCACGCGGCCGGCGTCCTGCGCGACGGCCTGTTCACCGCGAAGCCCGCCGCGGACCTCGACGCGGTCCTCGCGCCGAAGGTGCGCGGCGCCGTGCTGCTGGACGAGGCCACCCGCCACCTGGACCTCGACTTCTTCGCCCTGTTCTCCTCGGTGACCGGTGTCGCGGGCAACGCGGGGCAGAGCGACTACGCGGCCGCCAACGCCTTCCTCGACGCCTACGCCCGCGACCGCGGACTGCTCTCCTTCGCCTGGCCGCTGTGGGCCGGGGGCGGCATGCGCACGGACGCCGCCGCCGAGGCCCTGTTCGCCCGGCAGGGCCAGGTCCCGCTGCCGACCGCGGCCGGGCTGGACGTGTTCGAACGGGCCCTCGGCCTGGCGGGCGCGGAGCTGGTCGTGCTCCACGGCGACCCGGAGCGGGCCCGCGGAGCCCTCGGCCTCACCCCCGCCGACACCGACACCGACACCGACACCGACGCCGCCGGCACCCACGCCGCCGCCCCGCCGGACGCCGTGCCCGCCGACGCGGCCCCCGCCGATGCCCCGCGGCCCGCCCGGACCCGCGGCACGCCGGAGGACGGCGGCCCGGACATCGCGGTGATCGGCGTCGCCGGCCGCTACCCCATGGCGGAGGACCTCGACCGGTTCTGGGCCAACCTCGGCGCCGGCCGGGACTGCGTCACCGAGATCCCCGCCGACCGCTGGGCTTCGGAGGGCTTCTACCGGCCCGACCGCTCCGACGGCCACTCGTACAGCAAGTGGGGCGGATTCCTGGAGGGCATCGACGAGTTCGACCCCGGCTTCTTCCGGATCACCCCCCGCGAGGCCGCGGGGATGGACCCGCAGGAGCGCCTGTTCCTGCAGACCTCCTGGCACGCCCTGGAGTCCGCCGGCCTCACCCGCGCCGACGTGGCCGGCCGCATGGTCGGCGTCTTCGCCGGAGTGATGTTCAACCAGTACCAGATGCTCGGACTCGGCGCCGAGGACCGGCTTCCCGTCCTGCCGACGTCCTTCTCCTCCGCCGTCGCCAACCGCGTCTCCGCCTTCCTCGACCTGCGCGGCCCCAGCCTGGCCCTGGACACGATGTGCTCCTCCTCCCTCACCGCGCTGCACCTGGCCTGCGAGAGCCTGCGGTCCGGGGAGAGCGAGCTGGCGCTGGCCGGCGGGGTGAACCTGATCGTCCACCCGTACAAGTACCTGCACCTGAGCCAGGTCGGCTTCGTCTCCTCCGACGGCCGGTGCCGCGCCTTCGGCGCGGGCGGCGACGGCTACGTACCCGGCGAGGGCGTCGGGGCCGTCGTGCTCAAGCCGCTCGGCCGCGCCCTGGACGACGGCGACCGGATCCTCGCGGTGGTCAAGGGCAGCGCCGTCAACCACGGCGGGCGCGCCGGGGGGTTCTTCGTCCCGAACCCCGCGGCCCAGGCCGACGTGGTGCGCCGGGCCCTGGACCGGGCGGGCGTCGATCCCGCGTCCGTCGGCTACGTCGAGGCGCACGGCACGGGCACCTCCCTCGGAGACCCCATCGAGGTCACGGCCCTCTCCCAGGCCTACGGCGGCGGCGGCGCGCGGCCCCGGATCGGATCCGTGAAGTCCGGCATCGGACACCTGGAGTCGGCCGCGGGCATCGCCGGACTGACCAAGGTCCTCCTCCAGCTGCGCCACCGCACCCTGGTCCCCTCCCTGCACGCCGAACCGGCCAACCCCGCCGTCGACTGGGCCGCCACGGGCCTGCGCGTCCAGCGCGAGAGCGAGCCGTGGCCCGTCCCGGCCGCGGGCGGGCCCCGCCGCGCAGGCATCAGCGCGTTCGGCGCCGGCGGGTCCAACGCCCATGTCGTCGTCGAGGAGTTCGCGCAGCGGACGCCGCCCGCCGCGGCCCCCTCCACCGCCGGACCGCAGGTGGTGCTGCTCTCCGCGCGCACCCCGCATGCGCTGCGCGAACTCGCCGAGCGGTACGCGGAGGCGACGGCGGGCGACCCGCTCGACGCCTTGGCCGCCGTGGCCGAAGCGGCCGGCCTCGCAGGCGCCGACCCGGAGGCCGAGCTGGACGAACTCGGCCTGGACGTCGCCGACCTGCGCCGGCTCGCGCGCGTCCTCGCCGACCGGTTCCCCGGACGCGCTCCGCACGTGGACGCCCGTTCCACCCTCGCCTCCCTCGCCGCGTCCGTCTCGGCGGGCGCCGCGGGGGGAGCCCCGCTGGCGGACATCGCGTACACGACGCAGATCGGCCGGGAACCCCTGGAGGAGCGGCTCGCCGTGGTCGCGTCCGACACGGCAGGACTGCGCACCGCCCTCCGGGCCTTCCTCGCCGGCTCGCCGGCGCCCGGCCTCCACCGCGGCACCGTCACCGGGCAGCACGCCGCTCCCGGCCCGCTCGCCGCCGACCCCCTCCCGGCCGACGACCCGTCCGCGTGGGCGCGCAGCTGGGCGGCGGGCGGCGCGCCCGACTGGCGGGCCCTGCACCGCGGCCGGCGGCCGCGCAAGGTGGAGCTGCCGCAGTACCCGTTCGCCCGCGTGCGGTGCTGGGTCGACGCACCGGCCCCGCAGCAGGCCGGCCCCGCGGCCGCCGGGACCGCCCATGAGCCCGGCACGGAGCCGCTCCCGCTGGACGTGCCCGCCTGGGAGGCCGTCCCGGAACCCGCCCCGCCGACGGCGGCGGACGGCCCCGTCGTGGTGCTCCACGCGCCCGCCCGTGCGGACCTCGCCCGCGAGCTGGCCGCCCGCCACCCGGGCGCGGTCCTCGCCGAACTCGGCACCCCGGTCCGGGTGGCACCCCGACTGGTCTACGTCCTGACCGGGCCCACCGACCCCGCCGACACCTCCCCGAACGAGGCCGAGCGGGTCGCGCGCGGCGAGGACGCCGGGGTCAAGGCCCTCGCCCCGTACGCCAGGGCCTGGTCCCGCGCGCACACCCTCGACTGGGTGGTCGTCACCACCGGGGCCGCCGCCCCGCCCGGCCGCACCCTGACCGACCCCTACGCCGCCGCCGTCACCGGCTTCGCCCGGGTCATGGAGAACGAGCACCGCGGCTGGTCCGTCGCCTGCGTCGACCTCGACCCCGCCCACCCCTCCGCCGACCTCCTGGCGCCCGGACCCCGCGGAACCCGCGTCGCGTACACCGGAACCGTCCGCCACGCCCAGGTCCTGCGGCCCGCCCCGGAGGCCGCCGGGCCCGTCCCGCTGCGCCGCGGCGGCACCTACGTGATCGTCGGAGGCGCCCGCGGCATCGGCCTGGCCATCGCCCGCCGCCTCGCCGAGGACTGGGACGCCCACGTGGTGCTCGTCGGCCGCAGCCGGCTCGAAGGCGCCGACCTCGGCGACCGGATCCGCTACGCCCGCGCCGACGCCACCGACCCCGGCCGGCTGGCGGCCGTCCTCGACGGCGCCGGCCCCGTCCACGGCGTCATCCACGCGGCACTGGTACGGCGCGACCGGCTGGTTCGCGACCTCACGGACACCGACCTCGCCCACAGCCTCGCGGCCAAGTCCGGTGTCGCCGCGGCCCTCGTCGACGCCCTGCGCGGACGGAACCCGGACTTCCTGGTCTTCTTCTCCTCCGCCCAGTCCTTCCTCGGCGACCCGGGCCTCGCCAACTACGCCGCCGGATCGACCTTCCTCGACGCCTACGCCCACGCCCTCGACGCCCGCCTGCCCTACCCGGTGCGCGCCGTCGACTGGGGCTTCTGGGGCACCGTCGGCGCCGTCGCCGACGACACCCACCGCGAACGCCTGACCGCGGCCGGATTCCGGTCGATCACCCCCCGGGCCGGCTTCGCCGCGCTCGTCGAGACGCTCCGGGGGGCGGCGCCCCAGAGCGTCGTCGTCCCCGGCACGGCCGCCCTGCGCGCGCGCATGGCGGCCGACAGGGAAACGGAGAGCACCGACGTGACGCCCACCAGCGGCCGGCCCGACGCCGCCGACCTGCGCGTCGTGGAGGACTTCCACGCGCTCGACCGGGAGATGACCCGCATCGCGGGCGGGGCCCTGCTCGCCCTGCTGGACGGCCTGGGCGCATGGCACGGCCCCGACCCCGACGCGGACGAGGTCCTGCGCCGGGTCGGCGTCACCCCCCGGTACGAGCGCCTGCTGCGCACCCTGCTCGACGCGCTCGCGGACGGCGGCCTGCTCACGCCGTACGCCGGACGCCTGCGCCCCGCGGCGGACGCCCTGGCCGCCGCCCGCCTCGGCGGCCACCTCGGACAGCTCGCCGACCTCGCCGCCGCGCACCCCGAGTCCGCGGTCTTCGTACGGCTGCTGGCCCTGTGCCTGGAGCGCTACCCGGAACTGCTGCGGGGCGAACTCCTCGCCACCGACCTGCTCTTCCCCTCCTCCGGCACCTCGCTCATGGAACGCGTCTACCGCGGCAACCCCATCAGCGACCTCTACAACGACCTCCTCACCGACCGCCTCGTCGCCGACGTCGGGGAACGCCTCGCCGGCCTGCCCGCCGGCGCGGCCGTCCGCATCCTGGAGGTGGGCTCGGGCACCGGCGGCACCTCCGCCGGACTCCTGCGCGCCCTCGCGCCGTACGGCAGCCGGATCGAGTACTGGTACACCGACCTGTCGGTGACCTTCCTCGCCCACGGCCGGCAGGAGTTCGCCGCCCGTTACCCCTTCGTCCGCTTCAAGCGCCTCGACCTCGACACCGACCCCGTCGGCCAGGGCTTCGGCGAGGGCGGCTTCGACTTCGTGGTCGGCGCGAACGTCCTGCACGCCACCTCGGACGTCGGCCGTGCCCTGCGCCACCTGCGCAGGGTGCTGCGCACCGGCGGCGAACTGCTCCTCAACGAGCTGACGACGGTCACCCTGCCGGGCACGCTCACCTACGGGCTGTTCGACGGCTGGTGGGCCCACGGCGACACCGGCCTGCGCCTGCCCGGCTCGCCGCTCCTGGACGTCCCCGGCTGGACCGGAGTGCTCCGCGAAGCCGGGTACGCGGCGGTGACGGCCTCGCCGGACCCGGCCCGGACCGCGCACAACTTCCAGCACGTCCTGGTCGCCAGGGCGGCGGCCGGCGCCCCCGCACCCGACGCACCGACCGCGGCGGGGACCGCGCAGGCCGCCACGGCCGCACCGGCCGCGGAAGCCGCGCCGGCCACCGGGGCCGCCCCGGCCGCCTTCACGGACACCCTGCTCGCCCTGGCGTCGGACGCCTCGGGCATCCCCGTCGGCGAACTCGACCCCGACCGGCAGATCGGCGACTACGGCTTCGACTCGGTCAGCTACAACCTCCTCGCCAGCCGCCTCGGCGAGGCCTTCGGCCTGGACGTCACGCCCGCGCTGTTCTACGAGACCCCCACCCTGCGGGCCCTCGCCGACCGCCTGGCGCGCGACCACCGCGCGGCACACCCCGCGAAGACGCCCCCCGCCGCGCCGCCGGCCGCCCCGGCACCGCCCGCCGCGCGGGCCCCGGAGGACCGGGCCGCCCGGCCCCCGGCGGTGCGCCCCGCCGACCCGCAGGCGATCGCCGTCGTCGGAATGAGCGGCCGGATGCCCGGCAGCGCCGACCTCGACGCCTTCTGGGAGCACCTGGTCGCGGGGGACGACCTCGTCACCGACGTCCCCGCCGGCCGCTGGGACCCCGGCGCCCTCCCGGAGGGCGTGCACGCGGCCCGCGGCGGCTTCGTCCACGACGTCGACCGCTTCGACCCCCTCTTCTTCGGCATCTCCCCGCACGAGGCCGAGGGCATGGACCCCCAGCAGCGGCTGGTGCTGGAAGGGGTCTGGACGGCGCTGGAGGACGCCGGTCTGGCCCCGGGCAGCCTCGCCGGACGCGACGTCGGACTGTTCGTCGGCGCGGGATCGAGCGACTACGACGAGATCCGCAGGGCCTGCGGCCTGCCCGTCGACGCGCACGCCGCCACCGCCACCGCGCACTCCATCCTCGTCAACCGGGTCTCCTACCACCTCGACCTGCACGGCCCGAGCGAACCGGTGAACACCGGCTGCTCCAGCTCCCTCGTCGCCATCCACCGGGCCGCCGAGTCCATCCGCTCCGGCGAGTGCGACATCGCCGTGGCCGGCGGGATCAACCTCCTGCTGTCCCCGCACAACCACGTCCTCCTCAGCAGCACCGGCATGCTGAG
Organism: Streptomyces sp. WAC05292; assembly: GCF_003949955.1. Classification (NCBI taxonomy): domain Bacteria; kingdom Bacillati; phylum Actinomycetota; class Actinomycetes; order Kitasatosporales; family Streptomycetaceae; genus Streptomyces; species Streptomyces sp. WAC05292. The sequence goes on along the minus strand of NZ_RPSE01000006.1, from coordinate 12,481 downwards.
CCCGACCGGCCGGTGCAGGACCTTCGACTCCCGCGCGGACGGGTTCGTACGCGGAGAGGGCTACGGCTTCGTGGTGCTCGCCCGCGCCGAGGCGGCCCGCGGCCGCACGGTCCGCGCCTGGCTGCGCGGCAGCGCCGTCAACCACGGGGGCCGCGCCCGGTCCCTGACGGCCCCCAACCCGGCCGCGCAGGCGGCGATGATAGTACGGGCCCACGAGCGCGCCGGGACCGACCCGGCCACCCTGGGCTACCTGGAGACGCACGGCACCGGCACGCAGCTCGGCGACCCGGTGGAGATCAACGGCCTGCGGCTGGCCTTCGACGCACTGCCGAGCCGCCCGGGTACCCCTGCGCCCGCCGCACCGTACTGCGCCCTGGGAGCGGTCAAGGCCAACATCGGCCACCTGGAGTCGGCCGCCGGCGCCGCCGGAGTGATCAAGGTGCTCCTCGCGATGGAGCACGGCGTGCAGCCACCGCTGGCCGGACTGCGGGAGCACAACCCGCACCTGCGGCTCGACGGCAGCCCCTTCGAGCTGCTCCGCTCGGCGCGGCCCTGGCCCCGGCCGGCCGCCGGGCCGCGCCGCGCGGGCGTCAGCTCCTTCGGCTACGGAGGGGTCAACGCCCACGTGGTCCTGGAGGAGGCGGAAGCCGCTCCCGAGGTGCGGCGGGCGCGCGGCCCCTGGGTGTTCCCGCTGTCCGCCCGCACCCCGCAGGCCCTGCGCCGGTACGCGGCGGCACTTCGCGGTGCCGTCGAACGGGCCGACCGGACACCGGAACTGGCCGATGTGGCCCACACCCTCCAGCACGGCCGCGACGCCATGGCCGAGCGGCTCGCGGTCACGGCCGCCGACCGGCCCACGCTCGTCGCCGCCCTCCGGGCCGCCGCCGAGGGCATCGACCACCCGGCGCTGGCCCGGCCCTCCGGGGGGACGGCCGCCGACCGCTGGGTGGCCGGGGGCCCCGTCGACTGGCCGTCGGGCGGGGTGGCCATCCCGCTGCCCACCTACCCCTTCGAACGCCGCCGGTGCTGGGTGGCCCCCGCGGCCGCCCCGTCGGCACAGGCACAGGCTCCGGCCGCGGCCGCGGTTGCGGCGGCCCCGGCCTCAGCGGGCACGGACGCGGTGCCGGCGGTCCCGCCCGGGCCCGGCGTGTACGCCCCGCGCCGGCAGCCGGTCCCCGACCCGGCCCTGCGCGGCCCGGTCACCGGCCCGGTCTGGCTGCTCGGACCCGCCGACCTGCCGGGGGATGACGTCCACCGGATCGGTGCGGCACCGCTGGAGTCGCTGCCGGACCCCGCCGCGGTCCACGCCGTGATCGAGGGCGAGCGCGGCGTCCTCGACCTCTTCCGGATCGTCAACCACCTGGTGCTGCGCCCCGGATCGGGCGGCGAACTCGCCCTGACGGTCGTGACCCGCTCCGCGGACGACCCCGCCTCGGCCGCCGCACTGGGCTTCGCCCGGTCGGTGCGCAGCGAGTGCGAGCGCTGGCGGGTGGCCACCGTCGACATCGGCCCGGGCGACCCGGCGGCGGTCCGCCCCGCCGCCCCCGGCGACTACGCGCTGCGCGCCGGACGCTGGTACCGGGAGGTGCTGGAGCCCGTCGACGACACGGCCGGGGCCCGGCCCGTCCTGCGCGAGGGCGGTACGTACGTGGTCGTCGGGGGCACCGGCGACGTCGGCCTCGACATCGCCGAGCAGCTCGTACGGCGGCACGGCGCCCGCGTCGTGCTCGTCGGGCGCTCCGCCCCGGACGAGGACAGGGCGGCCCGGATCAAGGCACTCGACCCGTCGGGCACCCGCGTGGAGGTCCACCGGGCGGACGCCGCGCGGCGGGGCGAGCTGCGCGCCGTGCTCGACCGGGTGGGCGACGTCCACGGGGTCCTGCACTCGGTGACCGTGCCGAGCGACCGTTCGCTGGCGGCCCTGGACGAGGAATCGTTCCTGCGCGGCATGGCGGCCAAGAGCCGCACCACGGAGGCGCTCGCCGAGGCACTGGGGGACCGCCGGCCCGACTTCCTGGCGCTGTTCTCCTCGGTGCAGTCGTTCCTCGGCAACCCCGGCCAGGCGGCCTACGCGGCCGGGTGCACCGCCCAGGACGCCATCGGCCGCGCCCTCGCCGCGCGGCTCCCCTACCCCGTCCGCGTCGTGAACTGGGGGGCCTGGTCGGGCTCCGCCCTCACCGAGCGCCACCGGGACCGGCTCGCCGCGGCCGGAATCCACCCGCTCCCGCCGGAGGCGGGATTCGAAGCGCTGAGCCGGGTGCTCGGCCGACAGGAGGTTCAGGTGGCAGTGGTCTCGGGCACGGACGGGTTCCTCGGCCGGATCGGAGTCCCGGCCGCCGGCGCCGGTGCCGACGCACGGCGGCAGGCCGGAGCCGAGGCGGAGGCCGCACCCTCGGCAGGGACGGCGGCCACGGCGGGAGCGGGGGGTGCCTGGCGCGCCGCGGCGGCGGACGAGATGCTCGCCCTCCTCCGCGAGGTGGCCGGTGTCCGGCCCGGTGAGCTGGCACCGCACGACCTGCTCGGCAGGTTCGGCTTCGACTCGATCACGTACACGCGGCTGAGCTCCCGGATGAACGCCCGCTGGGACCTCGACCTGACCCCGGCCGCGTTCTTCGGGGTGGCCACCGCCGAGGACCTGATCGAGAAGGTCCTCCGGAACCACGGAGCCGCTCTGGAGGCGCGGATGAGGGGGGAGGCGACGCCGGGTACCCCGGCGCCCGGCACGGCCCCGGCCCCGGCCTCCTCCCCCGAGCACCCGGAGGCCGCGCCGGCCCGCGGCCCCGAGCCCGGCCGCGGCCCCGAACCCGGCAGCGCCGGGGAACCCGCCAGCCCGGGATCCGCGGCCGCCGGCGCCGCCCCGGGCGCCTCCCGCGCCGCAGCCCCGGCGCCCGGCACCGGCGCTGCCGTCGCCGTGGCCGTCGTCGGCATGGCCGGCATGTTCCCCGGATCGGACGGCCTGGACGCCTTCTGGGAGCACCTGAAGGCGGGCGACGACCTCGTCGACGAGATCCCCGCCGACCGCTGGGACTGGCGCCGCCTGTTCGGGGAGCCCACGCCCGGCGAGTTCCGCACGACGGCGAAGTGGGGCGGCTTCATGCCCCGGGTCGACCTGTTCGACCCGCAGTTCTTCGGCATCTCCCCCCACGAGGCCGTCGCGATGGATCCCCAGCACCGGCTCGTCCTGGAGGCATCCTGGAGCGCGCTGGAGGACGCCGGCATCCGGCCCTCCGCGCTCGCCGGCACCGACACGGGCGTCTTCATCGGCAGCAGCACCTACGACTACTTCGAGCTCCAGCACGCCCTCGGCGTCCCGCTCGACGGTTACAGCACCGTCGGCAGGGCCCACGCCATCATGTCCAACCGGATCTCGTACCTGCTGGACCTGCACGGCCCCAGCGAGACCATCGACACCGCCTGCTCCTCGTCGCTCGTCGCCGTCCACCGGGCGGCGGAGGCGATCCGCGGCGGCGACTGCGAGGTCGCACTCGCGGGCGGAGTGAACGTCATCGCCTCGCCGACGCTGTTCGTGGACATGAGCCAGGCCGACATGCTGAGCCCGGGCGGCCGCTGCCGCACGTTCGACGCGGGCGCCGACGGAATCGTCCGCGGTGAGGGCGCGGGCGTGGTGGTGCTCAAGCGGCTCGACGCGGCCGTCGCCGACGGCGACGTCATCCACGCCGTCCTGCGGGGCAGCGCCGTCAACCACGGCGGCCGCACCAACTCCCTGACCGCCCCGAATCCGGACGCGCAGGCCGCCTGCATCGTCGCGGCGCACCGGCGCGCCGGTGTGGACCCGCGGACCGTCGGCTACGTCGAGACCCACGGCACCGGCACCGAGCTCGGCGACCCCGTCGAGGTCGAGGGCCTCACGACGGCCTTCGCGCAGCTGTACGCCGACCACGGCGCGGCCCCCGGCGAGCCGCACGTGGTGCTGGGCGCGGTGAAGACCAACACCGGCCACCTGGAGGCCGCCGCCGGCGTCACCGGCCTGATCAAGGCGCTGCTCGCGATGCGCCACAGGTGGATCCCCGGCAACCTCCACCTGGAGAAGCCCAACCCGCACCTGCGCCTGGAGGGCGGCCCGCTGCGCCTGCCGTCGGGGAACGAGCCCTGGAACCCGGTCCGCACGGCCGACGGGGCGGAGGCGCCGCTGAGGGCGGGGGTGAGCTCCTTCGGCCTCGGCGGGGTCAACGCGCACGTGGTGGTGGAGGAGTACCGGGAGACGCCGGTCCGGTCGGCTGCGGGGGAGAGGCTGTTCGTCCTGTCGGCGAAGACGCCGGAGGCGCTGCGCGACTACGCCGCCCGCCTGGCCCGCTGGGCAGCGGACCACGAGGACGTGGACCCGGCCGCTCTGGCCCACACCCTGAGCACCGGCCGCGAAGCCTTCGGCGAGCGGCTCGCGGTGGTCGCCGACACGCCCCGTGCGCTGGCAGCCGCCCTGGAGGCGTGGCGGTCCGGCGATCCGGTCCCGGGCGTCTTCGCCGGGGACGGCAAGGACGCCACCACCGCCCTGCTGCTGGACGGCCCCGAGGGCAGCCGGTACCTGCGGGCCGTGCTGGACGCCGGCCGGCTGGACAAGGTCGCCCGGCTGTGGGTCGCGGGTGCCCCCGTCGACTGGGCGGAGCTGTGGCCGGGGACGGCGCCCCGACGGGTGCCCGCACCGACCTATCCCTTTGCCCGGGAGAGCTACTGGCTCACGCCCGGACCCCGCTTCGACGCCCTCCAGGCGGCCGAGGCGGGACTGGTCGCCGACACCGCGGCCGACGCGGAAGCCGAAGCCGAAGCCGAAGCCGAAGCCGAAGCCGACGTCCCGGCCCCGGCCGGGCCGCGGGCACCCGCCGCCGTGCCCGGGCCGGGAGCGCCGGTCGGACACGGGGCCGGGGGCGCCGAGGAGGCCGTCCGCGCGCACGTCCGCGGACTCCTCGCAGCCCATCTGGGCATGCGTCCCGAACGCCTGCCCCTGGACCAGGCGTTGTCGGACGTGGGAGTGGACTCGCTGGGCCTGCGGCGCCTGAGCCGCCGACTCGGCGCGGACTACCGGGTGGAGGTGCCGACCCGGATGTTCGGGGTGGCCCAGACGGTCCGGTCCGTGGCCCGGGCCGTGTTCGAGGCGTACGGGCCGCTCCCCGCACCCCGGACGCAGACGCAGACGCAGACGCAGGCGCCGGTCCCGGCGCAGGAGCGGGAGCAGACGCAGGCCCCGGCCCGCGACCGGGAGCCCGGACCGGCTGCCGCCGCCCCGGCGGACCGGGTGGCCGCCGTGCTGGCCGGCCTGCGCGACGGAACCCTCCGCGTGGACGACGCGCTGGCCGCACTGAAGGGAGGGGCGGGCCGATGAGCACCGACCTGCGTGAACTGCTGACGGCGATCGCCGCGGGCAAGCTGTCCGACGAGGTGGCCGAGCTGCTGCTGCGGGGCCTGGTCGACGCGACCGCTCCGGACGCCGCACCCGCCCCGGCCGCGCCGAAGGCGCCCACCGGGCCCTACCCGCTCAGCCGCGGACAGGCCGCACTGTGGGCCCTGCACACCGACGAGCCGCGGACCGTCTCCTACAACCTGCCGCTGGGCCTGTGGCTCGGGCAGGACGTACGGGAGGACCGGCTCGTCGAGGCGCTGGCCGCGACGGTGCGCAGGCACCCGGAACTGGGGATCTCCGTACGCCTGGACGCCTCGGGACCCGCCCAGGAGGTCGTCGGCCGCACCCCGGAGGTGGCCCGCCTGGACCTGCGCCACGTGACCGACGGGGAGTTCGCCGCCCGCGTGCGCAACCTGGTGCGCCGCCCGTTCGACCTGGAGCAGGACCCGCTGTACCGGATGTGGCTCGTCGCCGCCCCCGGCGGCGCCACCCTGCTGCTCCTGGTCTTCCACCACCTGATCACCGACGGGGTCTCCAGCCACCTGCTGCTGCGCGACATCGTCGCCTGCTACGAGGCGCTCGACCGGGGCCGTGAACTGCCGCCGGTCGAACCGGCCGCCCCCTACGCCGAGTTCGTGCAGTGGCAGCGGGCCATGCTCGCGGCCCCGGAGACGCAGGAGCACCGGCGCTGGTGGCTCGACCGGCTGGCCGGGGCCTCCACGGCGCCCGTCCTCGACGCGCTCGCCGACCGCCCGAGCACCGGATCCGGCGCGCACACCCGCGGCGAGATGGTGCAGCTGCGCCTGCCTCCCGCCACCTGGGCGGCGGTCAGGGACACCGCCCGCGCGCGCGGCGTGACGCCCTTCAGCGTCGCGCTCGGCGCCTTCCTCGCCCTGCTGCACCGCCACTCGGGCCACCGCGACCTCAGTGTGATGGTGCCGACCGACGGCCGGCCCGCCCAGCGCTTCGACCGCACCGTCGGCTACCTGATCAACCCCGTGGTCCTGCGCGTGGACTGCGGCCCCGACCGGAGCTTCGGCGAACTCGCGGCCGCCGTCGCGGCCCGGATGGCGGAGGCCGAGGAGCACAGCGCGTACCCCTTCGCCTCCGTCGTCGACGACCTGCGCCGCGCGAGCGGCACCGCGGCCGGCTTCGACATCGGCTTCTACATGCAGCAGGGGGTCGGCGGCGACCAGGACATGGCGGTCGGGCAGACCGTCTTCCGCGACGCGCTCGACCTCACCCAGGAGGGTGAGAACGACCTCGTCGCCGAGGTCGTCGTACGCGACACCGGCGTCCTCCTCTACCTCAAGTACGACCCGGCCCGCTTCGACCGCTCCACCGTCGAACGACTGGCCGAGCACTACCGGCTGCTGCTGGACGCGGTCACGGCCGATCCCTCCGTACGCCTCGCAGACCTCGCCCCCGCCACCCCCGCCGAGCGCCGCACCGTCGAGCGGGCCAACGCCACCCGCGCCGAACGGCCGCGCGACGTCACCGCCGCCGACCTGGTGCTCGCCCGCGCCCGGCGCGACCCCGGGCGCACCGCCGTGGTCGACGCGGCCGGCCCGCTGACGTACGGGGAGCTCGCCGGGCAGGTGCACGCCCTCACCCGGATCCTCACCGAACACGGCGTGCGCCCCGGCGACGTCGTGGGCGTCCTCGTCGCCCGGCGGGCCGCGCTGATCGCGGCCCTCCTCGCCGTCCAGTGCGCGGGAGCCGCCTACGTCCCCCTCGACCCGGACTTCCCCCCGGCCCGGCTCGCCCACATCACCGCCGACGCGGCGCCCGCCGCCGTGATCGTCGACCCGCACCTGGCCGACCGGCTGCCCGCGGACGCCCCGGGCGTGCGGGTCTCCCCGGCGGGCCTCGCGGCCGAGGACCAGACCGTCGCCCCCGTCGCCCGCCGCGACGACGACCTCGCGTACGTCCTCTACACCTCCGGATCCACGGGCGAGCCCAAGGGCGTCGAGGTCTGCCACGGCAACCTCGTCAACCTGCTGGCCGCGACCGCCGAGCGGCCCGGCTGCGGCGAGGACGACACCCTGCTGGCGGTGACCACCGCCGGGTTCGACATCTCGGGTCTGGAGCTGCTGCTCCCGCTGACCCGGGGCGCCACCGTCCACATCGCGCCCGAGGACGCGGTGCGCGACGGGTTCGCCCTGGCCGACCTCATCGCCGCCGCCGGTCCGACGGTCCTCCAGGCCACCCCCGCCACCTGGGAGATGCTGCTGCACGCCGGCTGGACCGGACACGTGCGCAGGCTCCTGTGCGGCGGCGAGGCCCTCACCGCCGAACTCGCGGACCGGCTCCTCGACCGGTGCGACGAGCTGTGGAACATGTACGGCCCGACCGAGACCACCATCTGGTCCTCGGCGCAGCGGATCCGGCGCGGCGGACCCGTCACCGTCGGCACCCCCCTCGCCAACACCGCCTTCCGCGTCGCCGGCCCCGACGGCGCCGCCGTGCCCTTCGGCGCCGTCGGCGAACTCCTCATCGGCGGCGACGGCGTCGCCCGCGGCTACCGCGGCAGGCCCGAGCTGACCGCGGAACGCTTCGTGCGCGATCCCGCGACCGGCGAGAGGCTCTACCGCACGGGCGACCTCGCCCGCTGGTCCGCGGACGGGAACATGGTGCTGCTCGGGCGCGCCGACCGCCAGGTCAAGCTGCGCGGCCACCGCATCGAACCCGGGGAGATCGAGGCCGCCTTCCGGCGCGCCGGGGCGGCGGGCACCGCCGACGGCATCCGCGACGTCCGGGTCGCCGTACGCGAGGACCTGCCGGGGCAGCCGCGCCTGGTGGCCTTCGTCCAGGCCGCCCCGGAGGCCGCGGAGGCCGCGGCCGCGCGGATCCGGGACGCACTGCCCGACTACATGGTCCCCTCCCTCACCGTCGCGCTCGCCCGCTTCCCGCTGACGCCCAACGCCAAGGTGGACTCCGGCCCGCTGACGCACCTGCCCGTCGAGGAGCTCGTGCGCCGCTTCGGACACGGGGACCGCCCCGCCGCACCGCGCCGGGACGCAGGCCGGGGGCCGCGGCCCGCCCAGACCGCGGACCTCGCCGAACGGCTGCGCGGGAGCGCGGCCGCCGTCGCCGGACTGCCCGCCGAGGAGATCCCCCTCGACCGCCCGCTGGGCGAGGTGGGCTTCGACTCGATCGGCTTCACCCGTCTCGCGGTGGCACTGCGCGAGGGGTTCGGCGTCACGGTCCGCCCGACCGTCTTCTACGCCCACCCGGACCTCGCCTCGCTCGCCGCACACCTGGAGGCGGCCCACCCCGGGGCGTTCGCCGCGCCGGACCTCCGGCCCGCCACACGCACCCCGTCCGAGCCCGCGGCAGCGGCACCCCGCGGATACGAGCCGGTGGCCGTCGTGGGCATCGGCGGACGGCTGCCGTCCGCCGCCGGCCTGGAGGCGTTCTGGCAGCACCTCGCCGCCGGACGCGACCTCACCCGGCCGTACCCCATGGAACGCGGCTTCTCCGCGCGGGTGTTCCCGCAGGGCGTGCGCGGCTCCTTCGTCGAGGACGTCGACGCCTTCGACGCGTCCCTCTTCCGCATCTCCCCCCGGGAGGCGGCGCAGATGGACCCGCAGCAGCGGCTGCTGCTGCACGCCGCGCACGAGGCCGTGCTCGACTCCGGGCAGGTCCCCGCCGCGCTCGCCGGCAGCCGGACCGGCGTGTTCGTCGGACTGAGCGGCACGGACTACCTCAGCCTGCTGGGACCGGGCTCGCCGGAGATGGGCGACCACTTCCTGATCGGGAACGTCCCCTCGATCGCGGCCAACCGCATCTCCTACGTGTTCGACCTGCACGGCCCCAGCGCCGTCTTCGACACGGCCTGCTCCAGCTCGCTCGTCGCCGTGCACCGCGCGGCCCGCGCCCTCCAGCAGGGCGACTGCGACATGGCCCTGGCCGGCGGCGCCAACCTCCTGCTGTCCCCGCACGGCTTCACCGGCCTGCGGCGGGCCGGGATGCTCAGCCCCGACGGCCGCTGCAAGACCTTCGACGAACGCGCCGACGGCTACGGCAGGGGCGAGGGCGTGGTGCTCCTGGCCCTCAAACTCCTCGACCGGGCCCTGGCCGACGGCGACCCGGTGCACGGCGTCCTGATCGGCTCGGCGGAGAACCACGGCGGGCACACCCACTCGCTCACCGTCCCCAACCCGCAGGCGCAGCGCGACGTCGTGCTCGCCGCACACCGGTCGGCCCGGGTCGCGCCCGACACGATCGGCTACATCGAGGCGCACGGCACGGGAACCCCGATCGGCGACCCGATCGAGATCGACGCCCTCAAGGAGGCGTTCGGCCGCCTGTACGCCGAGTGGGGGATCCCGGTGGTCCCGGGACGCACCGGCGTCGGCTCGGTCAAGACGAACATCGGCCACCTGGAGGCCGCGGCGGGCGTCGCCGGCGTCGTGAAGGTCCTGCTGGCGATGCGTCACCGCACGCTCCCCGGCCTGGTGGACCTGCGGACGCCGAATCCGATGCTCGACCTCGACGGCAGTCCCTTCCGGATCCAGGCCGCAGCACAGACATGGGAATCACGCGAGGGGACACCGGTCCGGGCCGGTGTCAGCTCGTTCGGCATGGGAGGCAGCAACGTGCACGTGGTAGTCGAAGAGGCGGGACAGCGTTGATGAGCGGCACCACCGAGGACAGGACCGTCCGGCTGGTCCTCCTGTCCGCCGACGGCCCCGAAGAGCTCGACCGCTACCGGGCCGAGCTCCGCACCTGGCTGGACGAGCACCCGTCGGCCTCCCTGGACGCCGTCGCGCACACCCTGCGCGTCGGCCGGGAACCGCTGCGCGAGCGCGCCGCCCTGCTCGTCGGGAGCGTCGCCGAACTGGCCGCGCGCCTGCGCGACGGCGAAGGCGTCCTGACCGGCACCGCGGCGGCCGACGCCCCCGCGGCCCCCGGCGGCGGCACCGGGCCCGCGGCCCCCGACGACCCCGCCGAGGCGGCCCGCCTGTGGGTCACCGGCCGGGACGTGGTCCTGCCCGGGCCCTCCGGCGACCGCCCGGCCCCGGCCCGGCTCTCCCTGCCGCAGCCGCCCCGGCGGACCCGCCGCTACTGGATCAAGCCGCCCGCCGCCCTGGCCGACGGCCCCGGTGAACGGCTGCTGACGGGGGAGGAGTTCTACCTGCGCGACCACGCGCTCGGCCGGACCAGGATCCTGCCCGCCGTGGCGGCCCTGGAGTTCGCCGTGGCCGCGGCCGAGGAAGCCGGCCACGGCCGCGCCACCGCCATCGCCAACGTGCTGTGGGCGCGCCCGGTGCTCGTCGAGGACGAGCCGGTCCGCGTGCGCCTGCACCTCGCCCCCACCGCCGACGGGGTCTCCTACGAGCTCCGGCTCACCGGCGCCGCCGCCGAGGGCGCGCTCTGCTCCACCGGAACCCTCCGCTTCGGCCCCGCTCCCGAGGCACCGCGCCTCGACCTGGACGCGATCCGCGCCAGGCTGCCCCGTACGGCCACCGCCGAGGAGTGCTACGCGGTGTTCACCGCCCTCGGCGGCGGCTACGGGCCCAGCCTCCGGGGGCTGCGCTCGGTGCGGTCCGCGCCGGGCGAGGTCCTCGCGCACGCCGCCGTGCCCGCGGCGGCCGACCTCCCCTTCTCCGGTTTCGCGCTCCACCCCTCCCTGCTGGACGCGATGCTCCAGGCCTGCCTGTGGACCGACGAGGACCCCACGGCCCCGCGCCCCCGGGAACTGCCCTTCTCCCTCGACGCGGTCGAGATCTTCGGGCCGCTGCCCGAGCAGGGCCACATCCACGCCGTGCGGACCCCGGCGGGCCACGACATCGCGCTCGCCGACGACGAGGGCCGCGTCCGCGTGCGGCTGCGCGCCGCCGCCACCCGGCCCGTCGACGGCGCCGCCCGCCTGGACGGCGGCATAGGCGCCCATCTGCTGGTCCAGCAGTGGCAGGACGCCCCTGCGCCGGCCGCCGCCCGGCCCGTACGCACCCTCGTGCTCGGCGAGGAGGGCTTCGCCGGCGCCGAGCGCACCACCGGGGAGGCCGTCTTCCCCCGCGACGAGGAAATCCTCCTCGTCCACACCGCGGACGGCGACCCGCTGCCCGCCCTCACCGGGCTCTACCGGTCCTGGGCGGCCCAGCCGACCCGCCACCCGGTGCGCGTCCTGCACGTGTACCGCGCGTCCGGCGGGATCGAGGACGCACGGGCCGAGGCACTGGACGGGTTCGCCCGCGCCCTCGCCAACGAGGACCCGCAGTTCCTCGTCGCCGCGGTCGACGCGGGCACGGCCGGCCTCGCCGCCGCCGTCGAGTCCGAGGCGCGCGCCGCCCACGCCTTCCGCGTCCGGTACACGGCCGCAGGCCGGCAGGTGCCGCGCTGGGAGCCCGTCGCCCCCGCCCCGGCACCGCTCGCACCGCGCGGCACCGTGCTGGTCACCGGCGGCGCCGGCGCCCTCGGCCGGCTGCTGGTCGCCCACCTGGGAGGCGGTGCCCGCTACGTCCTGACGGGCCGTTCGGCACACGCCGACCTCACCGCGCTGCGCTCCGCCGGCCTCGACGTCCACTACCTGCCCGCCGACCTGGGCGTGCCCGGCGCCGCCGCGGACCTCGTCGAGCGGATCCACGGCTCCTTCGGGCCGCTCCACGGCGTCCTGCACCTCGCCGGAACCACCCGGGACGCACTGCTGCTCGGCAAGACCGACCGGCAGACCGCGGAGGTGCTCGGCCCCAAGGTCCGCGGCACCGTCGAGCTGGACCGGGCCACCGCCGGCGACCCGCTGGACTTCTTCATCGCCTTCTCCTCCATGTCGGGGGCCGCGGGAAGCCCCGGCCAGACCGACTACGCCTACGCGAACCGCTTCCTGGACGCGTTCACCGCCTGGCGCCGGGGCAGCGACCGCCCCGGCCGCAGCCTCTCCGTGCTGTGGTCGCTGTGGGCCGACGGGGGCATACGCGTCGACGCAGACGAGGCCGCGGCAGCCCGGACGGCCCGCCGGGTCGGGCTGACGGCCATGCCCACCGGCGCCGCACTGGAGGCCTTCGACCGGGCCCTCGGCCACGACGGCGACCACGTCCTGGTGGCGCACGGCAACCTGGACCGCCTGCGGGCGGTGCTGGACGCGCCGGCCCCGTCGGCCCCGACCGCCCCTGCCCGGCC
>NZ_RPSE01000069.1:0-22181 GCF_003949955.1 Streptomyces sp. WAC05292 | reverse complement strand
CCCCAGCGGTCAGAACGCCGGGCGTTCCGGATCCAGGGCGGCCAGCCCCTCCGCGGGGGAGGACGCCGCGGCGAAGCGGCGTCGGGGGATGCGGCCGGCGCGGTAGGCCAGCCGGCCCGCGGACACCGCGTCCCGCATGGCGGCGGCCATCAGCACCGGCGCCTGCGCCCGGGTCACGGCCGAGGCCAGCATCACGCCCGCGCACCCCAGCTCCATCGCCAGGGCGGCGTCGGATGCCGTGCCTGCCCCCGCGTCCAAAATCACCGGCACGCCGGCCCGTTCCACGATCAGCTCGAAGTTGTGCGGGTTGCGGATGCCCATCCCGGACCCGATCGGCGAGCCGAGCGGCATGACGGCCGCGCATCCGGCGTCCTCCAGCTTGCGCGCGAGGACCGGGTCGTCGCTCGTGTACGGCAGCACGGTGAAGCCGTCGTCCACCAGGGTTTCGGCGGCCTGGAGGAGCTCCTCCCCGTCCGGGAGCAGCGTCCGCTCGTCCGCGACGACCTCCAGCTTGATCCAGTCGGTGCCGAGCGCCTCCCGCGCGAGCCGCGCGGTGAGGACGGCCTCGCCGGCGGTGTAGCAGCCCGCCGTGTTCGGCAGGACCGCGATCCCGAGCCGGTCGAGGACGGAGAGGACCGAGCCCTGGACGGTGGGGTCGAGGCGGCGCATCGCCACGGTCGTCAGCTCGGTGCCGGAGGCGGCCAGGGACCGTTCCAGGACGTCGAGGCTGGGCGCTCCGCCCGTCCCCATGATCAGGCGGGAGGTGAAGGTGCGCCCGCCGAGGGCGAACACGTCGTCGGCCATCGCGCTCAGCCTCCCTGGACGGCGGTGAGGATTTCGATCCGGTCGCCGTCGCCGACCGGGGTCCGCTGCCACTGGCCGCGCGGTACGACGGCCTCGTTGAGGGCGGCCGCGACGCCCGACGGAGCCGTGGTGAGGGTGGCGACCACCGCGTCGAGGGTGGTGCCGGCCGCGACCTCGCGCGGCTCGCCGTTGACGGAGATGGTCATGCGTACGCCTCCTGACGTGCGGTGGAGAAGCGGCTCGGGCTGAACGGCAGCGCGACGTCCGGCAGCGTGCCGGTCGCCAGCAGTTCGGCCATGGCGTCGCCGGTGAGCGGGGTCAGCAGGACCCCGTTGCGGTAGTGCCCGGTGGCGAGGTGCAGGCCGGGCAGGGCGGTCGGGCCGAGCAGCGGGGCGTTGTCGGGGGAGCCGGGCCGCAGCCCGGCCAGGGTCTCGGTCAGCGGGAGTTCGGTGATGCCGGGCACCAACTCGTGGGCGTCGCGCAGGAGTTCGTACACACCGCCGGCGGTGACCGTGGTGTCCCAGCCGAGTTCCTCGCTCGTGGCTCCGACGACGAGCTCGCCGTTCTCCCGCGGCACCAGGTAGACGTGGCTGCCGCGCACGACCGCCCGGACCGTCCGCGACAGGAACGGCCGGTACGCCGCCGGCACGGCGAGCCGCAGCACCTGCCCCTTGACGGGCCGCACCGGCGGCAGGACCTCCTGCGGCACGCCGGCGAGGCGCCCGCTGAGCGATCCGGCGGCCAGGACGGTCTGCCCGGCGCGCAGCTCGGTGCCGTCGCCGAGGACGGCGCCGGCCGCCCGGTCGGCTTCGAGGAGGAGGCGTTCGGCGTGCGCCCGGCGGATGTCCACCCCGGCGCGTTCGCAGGCGGCGAGCAGGGCGGCCGCGAGCCGGCGCGGGTCCACCTGGTGGTCGCCGTCCACGCGCAGGCCGCCCCGGACGCCGGGGGCCAGCATCGGCTCCAGTCGCCGGCACTCGCGGCCGGTGAGCCATTCCGACTCCAGGCCGCAGCGCCGCTGGAGGGCGTGCAGTTCCCGCAGGTGGAGCCGGTCGTCGGCGTCGAGGGCGACGGCGAGGGTGCCGCACGCCCGGTAGCCGATGTCCATGCCGCCGCTGGCGTCGGCCAGCTCGGCGGCGAATTCCGGGTAGCGGGCGGCGGAGGCGAGGTTGAGGCCCAGCAGGGTCTCCTCGCCGTAGTGGAGCTCCGTGACCGCGGCGAGCATGCCGGCCGCGACCCGGGCCGCGCCGCCGCCGGGCGCGGGGTCGGCGAGCGCGGTGCGCAGCCCGCGGCGCGCGGCCCGCCAGGCGGTGGCCAGGCCGATGATCCCGCCCCCGATGACGAGGACGTCGGATCCCTTCCGAGATGAGTGCATGGGCGTCCAGCCCCTCCCTTCGCCGGCATGACCCGGATCAGGTTCGTACGGTCGGAGGCAGCTTCAGCCTCCCTCTCAGCCCGGTGCGCCCGGACTCCCGCGACAGGTACGGTGGCCACAGTAGCCGTTCCTCTTCCGGGAGCGGGAGGAGGCCGGAGGGCCGCCCCGCCGGACCCCGCGGCAACTTCACTGACTGATCGTCAGGTCGCTAGGGTGGTCGCGTGAGCGAGCAGACGGAACAGAACGAGCACGGCGTCGTCATCGTCGGCGCCGGGATGGCCGGGGTCCAGACCGCGGTGGCCCTGCGCGAGCAGGGCTGGACCGGCCCCGTCACCCTGCTGGGCGCCGAGCCCCACCAGCCGTACGACCGGCCCCCGCTGTCCAAGGCGGTGCTGCTCGGCAAGGCCGAGGACTCCGCCTTCGACGTCGACTTCGAGGGCCTCGGGATCACGCTCCGGCTCGGCGTCGAGGTGACCGGGCTGCGGCCCGCCGACCGCGAGCTGGACACCGAGGCCGGGCCGGTCCCGTACGGGGTCCTGGTGCTGGCGACCGGCGCCGAGCCGCTGACCCTGCCGGGAGCCGAGGGCGTGCCCGGCGTCCACCTGCTGCGCACCCTCGACGACGCGGCCCGGCTGCGTCCGGTCATCGCGCGCGCCCCGGCGACCGTCGTCGTCGGCGCCGGCTGGATCGGCGCCGAGTTCGCGACCGCCGCCCGCGAGGCCGGCTGCGCCGTCACCGTCGTCGAGGCCGCGGACCGGGTCCTGGCCGGGGCGCTGCCCGCCGAGGTCGCCGCCGCGATGGGCCGCTGGTACGGGGAGATCGGCGCCGACCTGCTCACCTCCGCCCGGGTGGCGTCCGTCGAGGCCGGGCGGGTCCTGCTGGCCGACGGCCGCGAGCTGCCCGCCGGCGCGGTCGTCGTCGGCATCGGGGCCAGGCCCGCCACCCGCTGGCTCGCCGGGTCGGGCGTCGAGCTGGGCCCCGACGGCTCGGTCACCGCCGACGCCCACCTGCGGACCTCCGTCCCCGGGGTGTACGCGGTCGGCGACTGCGCCTCCTTCCCCTCGGCCCGCTACGGGGCCCGGCTGCTGGTGCACCACTGGGACAACGCCCTCCAGGGGCCGCGGGTCGTCGCCGCGAACATCCTGGCGGGGGAGCCCGTGGAGGCGTACGACCCGGTGCCGTACTTCTGGTCGGAGCAGTTCGGCCGGTTCGTCCAGTACGCCGGCCACCATGCGGACGCCGACACCCTGCTGTGGCGCGGCGACCCCGCCGGGCAGGCCTGGTCGGTGTGCTGGCTGCGCGCCGGGGCCATGGTCGCGATCCTGGCGGTGGGCCGCCCCCGGGACCTCGCCCAGGGCCGCCGGCTCATCGAGGCGGGCAGCCCCGTCGACCCGGCCCGCGTCGCGGACCCGCAGACCCCGCTCAAGGCGGCGGCCGCGTAGCCTCCGCCCGGCCGGGCGGCCGGGCGGCCCCGGACGGGTCGGCCCGGGTACCGGCGGCCCGTGGGAGGTGGCAGGCTTGTGCCGTGACCGAGATTGACGCAAAGATCGATGCCCTTGTCCCCGCCTGGCTCCACCTCCCCGACATCGCCGAGATGATGGGCGTCGAAGTGACCCGGGTCCGCCAGCTGGTCAAGGAAGGTCAGCTGATCGCGGTGCGCCGCGGGGAGAACCGCGCCCTCCAGGTCCCCGCCGACTTCATCGACGGCGACAAGCTGGTCAAGGGCCTCACCGGCCTGCTGACCGTGCTGAAGGACGACGGCTTCTCCGACGAGGAGATGCTGGAGTGGCTCTTCACCGCCGACCCGACCCTGCCCGGCACCCCCGTGCAGGCGCTGCGCGAGAATCGCGGCACGGAGGTCAAGCGCCGCGCCCAGGCGCTCGCCCTCTGAGCCGAGCCCGACAGATCCGACCTGGCGGGCGGGCCCCCGCCGTGTGCGGCGGGGGCCCGCCCGCCGCACCACCCAGGGGGGTACCCATGTCCGCGACCGTGCGGCAGAAGCTGTCCGACGCCCGGCTCTACCTGTGCACGGACGCCCGCAAGCGGCAGGGGGACCTCCCCGAGTTCCTCGACGCGGTCCTCGCCGGCGGCGTGGACATCGTCCAGCTCCGCGACAAGGGCATGGAGGCCGGCGAGGAGCTGGAGCACCTGGCGGTGTTCGCCGAGGCGGCCCGCCGCCACGGGAAGCTCCTCGCGGTGAACGACCGCGCCGACGTCGCGCACGCCGTCGGCTCCGACGTCCTCCACCTCGGACAGGGCGACATCCCCGTCCCGGCCGCCCGGGCGATCCTCGGCGACGGGGTCCTGATCGGCCGCTCCTGCCACGCCGAGGCCGAGGTCGCCGCGGCCGCCGCCGAACCCGGCGTCGACTACTTCTGCACCGGCCCCTGCTGGCCCACCCCCACCAAGCCCGGCCGGCACGCCCCCGGCCTCGACCTCGTCCGGTACGCGGCCTCCCTGCGCCAGGACCGCCCCTGGTTCGCCATCGGCGGGATCGACGCCGGCAACCTCGACGAGGTCCTCGACGCCGGCGCCACCCGGATCGTCGTCGTCCGCGCCCTCACGGAGGCCTCCGACCCGGGGGCCGCGGCCGCCGGGCTGGCCGCCCGCGTCCGGGCCCGCACCGCCTGAGGTGTCCAAAAACGTGTCCAGTGGGTGGACGCGGCTTCGGAGTCCGCGAACGCCCGTCTAACCTGCCGGTATGGCCCTTGGAACAGCTTCCACCCGAACGGACCGCGCCCGCACGGTCCGCGACCTGCTGGCGTCCGGGGACCCCTCGTACTCCTTCGAGTTCTGGGCACCCAAGACGGAGAAGGGCGAACGCAACCTCTGGGACGCGCTGCGGCGCATCGAGGCGGTGGCCCCCAGCTTCGTCTCCGTCACCTACGGCGCCGGCGGGTCCACCCGCGGCGGCACCGTCAAGGCGACCCAGCAGATCGCCTCCGACACCACACTCACCCCCGTCGCGCACCTCACCGCCGTCGACCACTCGATCGCCGAGCTGCGCAACGTCATCGGACAGTTCGCCGACGCGGGCATCCGCAACATGCTGGCCGTGCGCGGCGATCCGCCGGGCGACCCCATGGGCCCGTGGGTGGCGCACCCCGAGGGCGTCCACTACGCCGCCGACCTCGTCCGGCTGCTGAAGGAGTCCGGGGACTTCTGCGTGGGCGTCGCCGCGTTCCCCGAGATGCACCCCCGGTCCACCGACTGGGATACGGACATCCGGCACTTCGTGGACAAGTGCCGTGCGGGCGCCGACTATGCGATCACCCAGATGTTCTTCGATCCGGAGAATTATCTGCGGCTCCGCGACAGCGCCCAGAAGGCGGGCTGCGAGACCCCTATCATCCCTGAGGTCATGCCTGTTGTGGCCGTCAGGCAGCTCGACCGGCTGCCCCAGCTCAGCAACGCGGTCTTCCCCGACGCCGTGAAAGAGCGCATGCTCGCCGTCAAGGACGATCCGGCCGCTGTACGCTCCATGGGGATCGAGTTCGCCACGGAGTTCTGCGCGCGGCTGCTGTCCGAGGGTGTCCCGGGGCTGCACTTCATCACGCTGAACAACTCCACGGCGACCCTCGAGATCTACGAGAACCTGGGCCTGCACAAGCGGGCCTGATCGGCCGTTCCCAGGGCGGCCGTACCGAGGGGTGCCACGCATGGGAATGACGGTCCTCTACATCGCGTTCGGCTTCGTCGCGCTGTGGCTGCTCGCCGAGGTCCTGATGCAGTACAAGGCCCGGCTGCGCTGGAGGCTGCTCGCGTTCGCCGGGTTCGTCGGCGTCGTCGCCGGGGTGGTCCTGCCGTCGGTCCTCGTCATCGCCGTCGGCGCGGCCGCGTTCGCCGTGGGCCAGACGCTGGTGACGCTGTCCTTCCGCAAGGGCTTCGAGGCCGGCTGGGCGCTGCGCCGCGGCAAGGCGGTTGCCGCGCCCGACCGGCCCACCCGGCGGCGCCGCGGCGGTGCCGCGCGCACCGGGCCCGCGCTGGAGGTGACCTCGCTGGAGTACGGCTCCGAAGGGGCCGGAGCGGCGGCCGGGAGCGGCGGCGCGGAGTCCGCGGAGCAGGAGCCCCGCCCGCGCTTCCGGGCGGCGACCGAGGAGTTCTACAGCCCGGAGCCGCTGCCCGACGAGACCGGCACGTACGGGATACAGAGCTTCGCCGCCGGCGCGGCCGAGCAGGACGCGCACGGCTACGCCGCCTACCAGGACGCGCAGTCCCAGGGCGGCGGCTACGACTACTCCGCCGGCTACCCGGACGCCGGCGGCCAGCAGGTGTACGCGGCCTACTCGGACCCGTACATCGGCACCGGCGGCGGCGTCATCCCGCAGCAGCCGTACGACTACACCCCGTACGCGGGCCAGGCCCCTGACCCGTACGGCGGGGGCGCCCAGGACCCGTACGGGACGGACACCCCGCCCGGCGGGGTGTGGGTGCCGCAGCAGCGGGACGTCGCGCAGCCGTACCCGGAGGACGACCAGGCGGGCGGGCCGTACCAGCAGCCCCGGCAGTACCCGTACCAGGGCACCGGCGAATACGAGCAGTACCGCTACTGAGGCCCCCGGCCGGCCCGCCCCTGGCCGGCCCGCCTCACTGCGAGCCGCGGAATCCGGCGCCCTCCACGATCAGCCCGGCCACCAGGGCCCCGGTCATCCCGGCGTGCGGCAGCCCGCCGCCGGGGTGCGCCCACCCGCCCGCCAGGTACAGGCCGGGCAGCCCGGTCGTGTTGGCCGGGTACAGCAGCCGGCCGTCCGCTCCGGCGAGCGCGGGCGGGGGCACCGCGCCGCCCGCGGCCCCCGTGGCGGCCGCGATGTCGGCCGGCGCGTGCACCTCGTGCCACAGCAGCCGGTCGCGCAGGCCGGGCACGGCCCGCGCGGCCGACTCCAGCAGGGCCTCCGGACCGGGCGCGGGGCCCGCGCCGGCGGCGGGGCAGACGGCCGTCACGGTGACCGCCTCGTGGCCCGCGTCGGGGACGACGGCCGGGTCGTCGGGGCGCAGGACGGTGACCGGCGCGCCGGGGGAGTGCACCAGGGTGCGGTGCACGGTGCCGGCGGGCCGCTCGCCGCGCAGCGCGAGGAAGAGCGTGAGCCGGCTCGCCACGCCGGGGCCGCGGGCGGACACCCCGCCGGGCGGCAGCGGCACCCCGCCGA
Source organism: Streptomyces sp. WAC05292 (assembly GCF_003949955.1). Taxonomy (NCBI): domain Bacteria; kingdom Bacillati; phylum Actinomycetota; class Actinomycetes; order Kitasatosporales; family Streptomycetaceae; genus Streptomyces; species Streptomyces sp. WAC05292. The sequence continues at coordinate 14,858 of NZ_RPSE01000069.1, read as the reverse complement.
GGCCGCGCGGGTCGGCCGCGCACACCACGGAGTCGGCGGCGGCCTCCGTCCCGTCGGCCAGCAGCAGCCCCGCGGCCCGGCCGGCGCGGGCGAGCACCTCCCGGACCGGGGCGTCGAAGACGAAGGAGACCTTCCGCTCCAGGCAGCGCTCGTACAGGGCGGTGGCCAGCGCCCGCATGCCGCCGCGCACGTACCAGCTGCCGAAGGTCTGCTCCATGTACGGCAGCACGGCCGCGGAGGCGGGCACGGAGGCCGGATCGAGCCCGTACGCCCCCACCCGGGCCGCCAGCAGCTCGCCGGCGGGCCCGCCGAGCTCGCGGGCGGCGGTCTCGGCGAGCGTGGGCGGGCGCCGGCGCAGCAGCCCGCTCTTGCGGACGGCCGGGTACGGGTCGCGGCCCAGCACTTGCCAGTCGGGCCACAGGGGCTCCTCCAGCAGGGGGCGGCGCGTGGCGTCCCAGGCGGCGCGGGCCCGGTTCAGGACGCCGTTCCAGCGCTCGCCCGTGCCGGGGCCGAAGGCCCGGTCGAGGGCGGCCGCGGCGCCGCCGCGGGAGACGGCGGGCAGGACGGCCTCGGTGCCGTCGGCGAGGACGTGCCGGACGGCGGGGTCGACCTGCACCATGTCGACGCAGTCCTCGAGGGGGCGCTTGCCGGTCTTGACGAACAGGTCGCGGTAGACCGCGGGCAGGTGCAGCAGCCCCGGCCCCGTGTCGAAGGCGAAGCCCCCGCGGGTGCGGCGGCCGACGGCGCCGCCGTACGTCGGACCCTGCTCGTACACCGTCACCTGGTGCCCTGCGACGGCCAGCCGGGCCGCCGTGGCCATCGCGCCCATGCCGGCGCCGATCACCGCAATTCGTGCCATGCGCCCGACCCTATCGAGCGGTGCCGGGGGTCAGCGGGGCGGGCCCGCCGCCGGGCCGGAGGGCTCACGGGCGTGCCCGGCCAGCCGCTTCTCCTCGCGGCGCTGCGCGCGGCGGCGCAGGAAGCGGCGGATCCGGGTCCAGAGGAGGACGAGGACGGCCAGGCCGAGGGCGAGGAGGACGGCCGCGACGACGGCGGCGGCGACGGGATGGAAGACGGCGAAGGCGATGACGCCGGCGACGCCGATGTCCTCGGCGGTGCTCAGCGCGATGTTGCTGACCGGCTCGGGGGAGGTGTTGACGGCCATGCGGGTGCCGGCCTTGACGGCATGGCTGGCGAGCGCGGTGGTGCCGCCGATCGCGCCGGCCGCGAGATCGGAGAGGGAGCCGCTCTGCCCGGCCAGCAGGGCCCCCACGACGGCCCCGGCGACCGGCCGGACGACGGTGTGGACGGCGTCCCAGGCGGAGTCCACGTACGGGATCTTGTCGGCGACGGCCTCGCACAGGAAGAGGACGCCGGCCGCGATCAGGACGTCGGTGCGCTGGAGGGCCGGGGGGACGTCGTCACTGAGGCCGGTCGCACCGAAGACGCCCAGCAGGAGGACGACGGCGTACGCGTTGATGCCGCTGGCCCAGCCGCTGGTGAAGACCAGGGGGAGGACGCTCACCGGATCATCGGGCCGCGGCGCGCGGCGGCGTCCGGCAGGCGCGGCCCTGGGCCGAACGCGTGGGGGAACGGCCGCGGTGGGCCGCCGTCCCCGTCATCGCGCCCGGCCGGGGACGTCAGTGCCCCTGCTCGTCGCGGCGGCGCTGCCACCGTTCCTCGATGCGGTTCATCATCGACCGACGCTGCCGGTTCCGGCCGTGGGCCGAACCGCCTGCACTGCCGGAGACGGGCTGCTCGCCAGGCTTGGGCGCCTTGCGCCAACCGGTGACCGCGAGGAGCGTACAACCCAGCATGACGAGGAAACCCACCACGCTGACCCAGAGTACGTTCGGGACGATCACACCGGTCATGAGGAGCGCGATACCCACCACAATGCCTGCGACTGCCTGGTAGACCCGTCGCCGGGTGTACGTGCGCAGTCCGCTTCCCTCAAGCGCTGTCGCGAACTTGGGGTCTTCGGCGTACAGCGCTCGCTCCATCTGCTCGAGCATTCGCTGCTCGTGCTCCGAGAGCGGCACGGGAGTCCTCCTCATCCGTCGGTCGCGGGGGGAGCGACCAGGGTCCCTTCAGGATAGGCGGGGAATCGCCCCCGTGACACCCGCCCTCCGCGCCGGGTTCGAAAAATGCACCGCCCGGAAAAGCACTGCCCACCGCCGGTACGGCGCGGGGCCGTGCGGCCGGGGCAGCGAGGTCGTTATTCCCCGCTGATCCGCCCGCCATGCCGGGTGGTGCCCCGATCATACGGCGCGCCCGCCCGGAGCGGAGGGAGTCCGCACAACCGCCCCGGCCGGCCGCGGCGCCGGGGGATCAGGCGGGCTTCTCGCCGAGGACGTGCAGCTGGGTGGCGATGGCGTGGAAGGCGGGCAGCTCGGCCGCGGCCTCCTCCAGGCGCATCAGCGCCTCCACCGCTCCGGGCTCGGTGTCCACGAGGACGCCGGGGACGAGGTCGGCGAAGACGCGGACGCCGTGGACCGCGCCCACCTCCAGGCCGGCGCCGGCCACGAGGTCGGCGAGCTGGCCGGCGGTGAAGCGCCGGGGCACCGGGTCGCCCGCACCCCAGCGGCCGGCCGGGTCGCCGAGGGCCGCGCGGGCCTCGGTGAAGTGGCCGGCCAGGGCGCGGGCCAGGACGGCGCCGCCGAGGCCGGCGGCGAGCAGGCTGAGCGTCCCGCCGGGGCGCAGGGCGGCGACGGCGTTGGCGGCGCCTTCGGCCGCGTCGTCGACGTACTCCAGGACGCCGTGGCAGACGACCACGTCGTAGGCCTCCCGCTCGACGACGTCGAGCAGGCCCTGGGCATCGCCCTGGACGCCGCGGACCCGGTCGGCGACGCCGGCCTCGGCGACCCGGCGCTCCAGCCCGAACAGCGCGTTCGGGCTGGGGTCGACCACGGTGACGCGGTGGCCGAGGCGGGCGATCGGGACCGCGAACATGCCGGTGCCGCCGCCGGTGTCCAGCACGTCGAGCACGTCCCGCCCGGTCGCCTTCACCCGGCGGTCGAGGGCCTCCTTGAGGACCTCCCACACCACGGCGGTGCGGAGGGAGGCACGGGGGCGGGAAGTGTCCGACACGGCTGATGACTCCTCGGCGCGGAAGGGGCGGGCAAAGCGTGCGATGCGTGCCCCACCCTATTGCCTCCGGCAGCGGTGCAGCTCATCCCGCGTCCGGACGCTCCGGGCGCGGCTCGGGGCGGGGCTGGGGCAGTGCCTGCTCCGGCAGCGGCCGGGCCGCCGGCCGGAGGGCGAGCATCCGCTCGACCAGCCGCAGGAACATCTCCGCGGCGCGCAGCAGGTACGCGGCGTCCTCCTCGCTCGCGGCGTCGGGTATGCCGGGCCCGGGCCGCGAGGACGGCGGCCGCGGTGCGCAGCGCGGCGAGGTGGGCCGTGGCGTAGCGCTCGTTGGGACGGGTCAGGGCGGATGCCTCGGCCAGGCCGCTGCGGGCCTTGGCGAGCAGGTCGAGCGCGGCCGGCGGAGCGGCCGACCTGCGCGGGACGGGGTGGACAGGGGACGGGGACGGTGTGGCCATGACGAACCTCCTGTCGTTGCGTACTGCTCTTCGCGGCGCCTGGTGATGCCTTGCTCCATCGTCGCGGGCACCACTGACAATCACGCCGACCTGCGGTTTTCCTGCCCACATCGGGGCAATCGACCCCCCGGGCGCGCGGACCGGCGGCAAGGCTGCTACTTTTTGGACTGACTGGTCAGTTCAAAAGGGAGGGGGCGGAGTGGACAGCCCGCACGGCGCGGCCGTCAAAGCCCGGGACTTCGGACTCAAGGGCCCGCGCGGCTGGGCGTTCCGCGGAGTGGACGTCGATGCCGCACCCGGCACGCTCATCGCGATCGAAGGCCCGTCCGGCAGCGGGCGCACCTGCCTGCTGCTCGCCCTCACGGGGCGCATGAAGCCCACCGCGGGCCGGGCCGAGGTGGCCGGGCTCCCGCTGCCCAAGCGGATGGGCGCGGTCCGCCGCATCGCCGGCCTCGGTCCGGTCCCCGGGGTCAACGACCTCGACCAGGCCCTGACCGTGGGCGAGCAGCTGCGCGAGGGGGCCCTGCTCCAGCGGCGCTACGAGGGCCCCCTGCGCGCCCTGCTGCGCCCGCCCGGCAGCCGCGGCAAGGAGGCCGCCGCCCGGATCGACGCGGCGCTGGACGCCGTCGGCCTCGACCCGGAAACCCTGCCCAAGGGGCTGCGGACCTCCGTCCGCGACCTGGACCGCCTGGAAGCCGTACGGCTCTCCCTCGCCCTCGCCCTGCTGGACTCGCCGCGGCTCCTGGCCCTCGACGACGTCGACCTCAAGCTCTCCGACACCGAGCGCGAGGAGGCCTGGGAGCTGCTGCGCTCGATCGCCGCCGCCGGGACCACCGTCCTCGCGGTGTGCAGCCAGGCCCCCGAGGGCGTCCGGGTCGTGCGCACGGACCCGGGCGCGGAGCCCGCCGACACCGCCGGCCCGGCCGGCGCCGAAGACCGCACCGACGACGACACGAAGGGGGCCGACGATGCGCTCGCCGAAGCTGGCCGCGCTTGAGCTGAAGCGGTTCGGGCGGGGGAAGCTGCCCCGGGCCGCCCTCGTCGCGCTGCTCCTGCTGCCGCTGCTCTACGGAGCCCTGTACCTGTGGTCCTTCTGGGACCCCTACAGCCGCCTCGACAAGGTGCCCGTCGCCCTCGTCAACGCCGACAAGGGCGCCACCGTCGAAGGCGAGCGCATCGCCGCCGGCGACGAGATCACGAAGAAGCTGCACGACAGCAAGACCTTCGAATGGCACGAGGTCAGCGCCGAGCAGGCCGCCAAAGGCCTGGAGAACGGGACGTACTACCTGTCCCTGACCATGCCGGCCGACTTCAGCGAGAAGATCGCCTCCAGCTCCGGCGACGACCCGGAGACCGGCGCGCTCCAGGTCCGCACCAACGACGCGAACAACTACATCGTCGGCTCGATCTCCCGCACCGTGTTCGCCGAGGTCCGCTCCGCCGCCTCGACCAACACCTCCCGGAAGTTCCTCGACAAGATCTTCGTCTCCTTCTCCGACCTGCACGGCAAGACCGCCGAGGCCGCCGACGGCGCCGACAAGCTCAAGGACGGCGCCACCAAGGCCAAGGAGGGCGCCAAGGAGATCGCCGAGGGCCTCGACACCGTCGAGGAGAAGAACGGCGAGCTGACCGGAGGGCTGAAGAAGCTCGACACGGCCGCCGGCAAGCTGGAGACCGGCACCAAGGACATCGCCGCCGGCACCCGCAAGCTCGCCGACAAGTTCAACGGCATCGCCTCCCAGGCCCGCCCCCACCTCGACAACCCCAAGCAGGTGGCCGACGCCGCGATCCTCGTCGCCGACACCGCGAAGGTCGTGCAGAACCACCTGGACACCTTCTCCAAGAAGGCGCCGGCCGCCGCCCGCGTCAGCAAGCAGGCGGCCGCCCTGGCCTCCGACACGTACACGCGCACCTGCACCGGCAGCGCGCCCAAGCCGCTGCCCGCCGCCTGCGCCGACATGAAGAAGCTGAAGGAGGTCACCGCCGAGGCCGCCCTGCTCACCGGCGACGTCGAGGCCCTCGCCAAGGACTCGAACGGCGACCTGGCCACCCTGCGCAAGCAGCTCGCCGACCTGGAGAAGAAGGCCCGCAAGCTCGCCGAGAGCGCCCCGCACCTGGCCTCCCGCCTCGACGCGGCCGCCGCCGACATCAACGCACTGAACAACGGCGCCCAGAAGGTCGCCACCGGCATGGCCCAGCTCCACGCGGGCATCGGCAAGGCCACCGACGGGTCCACCGCCATCGGCAACGGCGTCGGCAAGCTCGGCGACGGCGCGCACAGCCTCGACGGCGGCCTGTTCAAGCTCGTCGACGGCAACACCGACCTCGCCGACGGCCTGCACCAGGGCGCGGACAAGATCCCGAACTACGACCGGCAGCAGCGCGACGCGCGCACCGAGGTCATGGCCGACCCGGTCAAGCTCGCCAACGAGTCCCTCCACAAGGCGCCCAACTACGGCACCGGCTTCGCCCCGTACTTCATCCCGCTCTCCCTCTGGGTCGGCGCGATGGTCGCCTACATGCTGATCGCCCCCATGAACAAGCGGGCCCTGGCCGCGGGCGCCTCGCCCTGGCGGATCGCCCTCGCCGGGTGGATGCCCGTGGCCGGGCTCGGCGCCCTCCAGGTCGCCATGCTGATGTCCGTGCTGCACTGGGGCCTCGGCCTGGAACTCGCCCGCCCCGCCCTGGCCATCGGCTTCCTCGTCCTGGTCACCGGCTGCTTCGCGGCCATCGTGCAGTGGCTCAACGCCAAGTTCGGCGCGGCCGGGCGCATCCTGGTCCTCGCGGTGCTGATGCTCCAGCTGACCTCGGCCGGCGGCACCTACCCCGTCCAGACCAGCCCCGGGTTCTTCAACGCGGTCCACCCGTACCTGCCGATGTCGTACGTCGTCGAGAGCCTGCGCCGCCTCATCACCGGCGGCGACCTCGGCCCCGTCTGGCAGGGCTGCGCCGTCCTGGCCGCCTTCACCGCCGGCGCCCTCGCCCTGACCGCGCTGGCCGCCCGCGGCAAGCAGGTGTGGACGATGGACCGGCTCCACCCCGAACTGAGCCTGTAAGGAGCCGGTGACCTGTGAGAATCAGCGCCATGGAAAGCAGCAGCACCGGCGCGTCCGCCGGCGGCGGACGCCGGCAGGCGACACGCCAGAAGCTCTACGAAGCGGCCGTCACGCTCATCGCCGAACAGGGGTTCTCCGCGACCACGGTCGACGAGATCGCCGAACGGGCAGGCGTCGCCAAGGGCACGGTCTACTACAACTTCGCGAGCAAGAACGACCTCTTCGAGGAGCTGCTGCGGCACGGCGTCGGCCTGCTCACCGCCTCCCTGCGGGAGGCCGCCGAGTCCACCGAGGCGCGCGGCGGCAGCCGCGTCGAGGCACTCGACGCGATGATCCGCGCCGGCCTCGTCTTCATCGACCGCTACCCCGCATTCACCCAGCTGTACGTGGCCGAGCTGTGGCGCACCAACCGGGCGTGGCAGTCCACGCTGATGGTGGTGCGGCAGGAGGCGGTGGCCGTCGTCGAGACGGTCCTCGCCGAGGGTGTGGAGCGCGGCGAGCTCAGCCCGGAGATCGACGTCCCGCTGACGGCCGCGGCCCTCGTCGGGATGGTGCTGGTGGCCGCGCTGGACTGGCAGTCCTTCCAGCGGGAGCGGTCCCTGGACGACGTGCACTCCGCGCTGTCGCTGCTGCTGCGGGGACGGGTCAGCGGCAACCGCTGACCGGCGGGACCCCCGATCGGCGGTGCCGCCGGCGGGGCCCGGCCGCGTACAACTGGTGGGACCCGCCCCGGTCCGCCGCCGAGCCTGAGTACCCGTACCCAGGAGCGGAATGAGTACGTGCGCGGATGGGCTCCCCTCTGCGCGGACGCCAGACTTGGGGCATCGGACGGGGAACCGGTCCGGACCGCCGACACGGGGCGGCCGGTGCGGACCGGGACCCTGCCACCACCGGGACGGCGCCTGACGGCCTGTCCCCGGTGCACCGGATACGCCGGTGCGGCCCGGCTCGGGGGGATCGAGCCATGCCGCACCGGCGTCTTCGTTCCACCGCGTTCTTCCTGAGGCCTGAGGCCTGAGGCCTGAGGCCTGAGGCCTGAGGCCTGAGGCCTGAGGCCTGAGGCCTGAGGCCTGCGGCCTGCGGCCTGCGCCCGCGTCAGCCGCGGCCGCGCAGCGGCAGCCGCACCCGGGCCCGCAGCGCCGCCGCCCGCCGGCCGGCCTCGGCCGCCGCGGCGTCGCGCCGCGCCTGCACCGCCCACCGCACCCGCGCCGCCGAGCGCGGCAGCAGCAGCGCCCGCAGCCGGCCCCGGCGGCCGGCTCCGGCCAGCAGCGCGGCCCGGACCGCCGACACGTCCTGCGCCGCCGACGCGTCCTGCGCCGCCGCTGCCCGCGGCTCCGCCTCCGCGGCGCCGGGCGGGGCGTACAGCGCCCGCTCCACCGCCTCGGACAGCCGGCGGACCGCCGCCGCGGCCTCCCCGTCGAGCCGGCCCGCCCCGACGAGCCGCTCCGCGGCCCCCCGCGGCGACAGCGCCCGGTCCGGGGCGATGCCGACGTCCCAGGCCGCGTCGTGCAGCTCCTCCCAGGCCGGCAGGACGCCGCCCCGGGCCAGCCGCCGCCTGCGCAGCCGGGACCGCCACAGCAGCGGCAGCAGCGGCACGCCGACGACGGCCGCCGCCGCGGCCGCCCAGCCGAGGACCGCGGCCGCGGACGGCCCGCCGCCCTGCCCGCCGGCCGCCTCCTGCGGTGCGGCGCCGCCGCACTCGCCGAGCCGCCGCAGCTCCGGCGGGCAGGCGTCGGCCTGCGACGGGGCCGCCGAAGGCTCCGCCGCGCTCTGCGACGGCAGCGGCGCCGGCGCCGACGGCTGCGCCGCCGGGCCCTCGGACCGCGCGTAGTCCGGCAGGGTGAGCCCCTGGCGCGGGGTCGGCTCGAACCGGGTCCAGCCGACGCCCTCGAAGTACAGCTCCGGCCAGGCGTGGGCGTCCCGCATCGAGACGTTCACACTGCCGTCGGCCTGCTTGTCGCCGGGCGTGAACCCGACCGCCACCCGGGCCGGGATGCCGAGCGAGCGCGACATCGCGGCCATCGAGAAGGCGAAGTGGATGCAGAAGCCCTCCTTGTCCGCCAGGAACCGGGCGATGGCCTGCGGGCCCGTGCCGGACGCCACCTTCGTGTCGTAGCGGAAGCCGCCGTTCACGGCGAAGTGGTCCTGCAGCCGCACCGCGCGCGTGTAGTCGTCCTTCGCACCCTTGGTGATCTGCCGCGCCGTCTCCGCCACCACCGGCGGCAGGTTGTCGGGGAGCTTCGTGTACTCGGCGCGGATCGCCGGGTCGGGCTCGGGGGCCGACTGCAGCTGCGCCGCCGTCGGCCGCAGCAGCAGGCTCCGCACCGTGTACATCGCGCCCTGCACGTTCTGGTAGCGGTCCTTGGCCAGCTGGTCGCCGACCAGGGTCCGGCCGACCGGCTCGAACCGCCACCGGCCGGGGATGTCCACCCCCGTCGCCGGGTACGGCATCGGCAGGTAGCGCTGCGCGTACGTGTCCGCCGCCGAGACGCTCGTACGGACCTCCGCCGCGCCCTGGCGGACCCGCTCGCCCAGCCCCGGCGGGTTCGGCAGCCGCTCCGGGACGTCGGTCAGGGCCCGGCCGGACGCCTCCCACCTCACGCCGTTGAACTCGTCCAGCGCCAGGATCCGCAGGTAGTGGTCGCCCAGCGCCGGCGTGTCGGTCCGGTACTTCAGCACCACCCGGTTGTCCTGTGCGTTCAGGCTGCTCTGCAGGGACACCAGCGGGTTCACCGCGGAGATCGTCCCGCCGACCCCGCTGCCGCCGCCGTCGGCCTCGGTGCGGCCGCCGAGGACGCCGCCGCCCAGCGAGGGCAGCGCCGCCGGGGCCACCAGCGCGAGGCCGAGGGCGACCGCGCCGATCCGCCGGCCGGTGCGCACGGGGGAGAGCGGCCGGCCGGAGCCCGCGCCGCCCGACCCGTACCCGGAGGACGCCGTCACCCGGCCGGACGGGGCGCCGCCGAAGACGCGGCCCCACTGGGCCAGCCGGTCGCGGCCCTCGGCCAGGAGCAGCAGCAGGTAGCCGGCGCCGGCCAGCAGGAAGGAGAACCAGGGCGCGCCGGCGCCGCCGGAGAGCCCCGCCGCCACCGAGTACAGGGCGAGCAGCGGCAGCCCGGCCGCGGCGGCGCTGCGCAGCGTCACCGCCAGCAGGTCCACCAGCAGGCCGATCACCAGGACCCCGGTCAGCAGCAGCAGCCGGATGCCGTCGGTCAGCGGGGCCGGTATCGCGAACTCGGCCACGTCCTGCACACCGCGGCGGAACAGGGCGCCGATGTCCGTCACCAGGTACGCCATCGGCCCGGTCCCGGTCGACTCGCCCTTCCCCGCGAAGAGGAAGACCACCACCAGGGAGGAGACCAGCACCTGCGCGGCCACTGCCAGCGGCCGCGCCAGCGGCGCCCGCCGGGCTGCGGCTCCCACCCCGCTCTGCAGGCACAGCAGCGCCGCGGCCTGGAGGAGCCAGCCCGAGGACTCGACCAGCGCGGCCAGCGACCAGGAGGCCAGCAGCGTCGCCAGGACCGCGAACACCGTCAGCCGTGCACGTCCGCTCATGACCAGCCCCCCGGGGAGTCCGTGCCGAGCGGCGCGCTTCCGGCCTGCCGCCACAGGTCGCCGTACGCGGCACCCGGCCGCACGGCCAGCGCCGTCCAGCCCGTCTCGCGCAGCCGGTCCAGCCGCTCCTGAACGCGCGAGGGCCGCCCGGCCCACTGCGCCGGGTCCAGCAGGAAGGCCACCGCGGCGCCGCAGCGGCCGCGCATCTTCGCCGCCAGCTCCGTCTGCGCGTCGTCCAGCTCGCCGAGGAAGGCGACGAGCAGGCCGTCGCCGCCCGACCCGCCGAAGCCGGCGCCGTCCCCGGCGCGCAGGGCGTCGTACGCGCGGGAGAGCCCGGCCCCGTCGGAGTGCCCGACCACCGCCAGCATGTCCATCACCATCCCGGCGGCCTCGGCGGACTCCTGGCCGCCCTGCGAGAAGCCCGCGCCCTCGCCGGCCACGGCGCTGCCCCCGTCGGTCAGCAGCCGCACCGAGTAGCCGCGCTCCAGCAGGTGGACCAGGGTCGAGGCGGCGCCCGACACGGCCCATTCGAACGCCGAGTCGGGCCCGGCGCCCTCGTACGCGATGCCGCGGGTGTCCAGCAGGACCGTGGCGCGGCTGCGCTGCGGCTGCTCCTCCCGGCGGACCATCAGCTCGCCGTAGCGGGCCGTCGAGCGCCAGTGCACGCGGCGCAAGTCGTCGCCGCGCCGGTAGCCGCGCGGGATGACGTCGTCCTCGCCGGCCAGGGCCAGCGCGCGGCCGCTGCCGTCGCCGTAGCCGGAGCTCTGCCCGCCCAGCCGGACCGGGGCCAGCTCCTCGGTGCGGGGGACCACGGTGAGGACGTCGTACGTGCTGAACGAGCGGGTCAGCTCGACCAGCCCGAACGGGTCGGTCAGCCGCAGCTGGAGCGGGCCCAGCGGGTAGCGGCCGCGCAGGTCGGAGCGGACCCGGTAGGACACCTCTCGGCGGCCGCCCGGCTCCACCCGGTCCAGCACGAACCGCGGCCGCGGCCCGAGGACGTACGGCACCCGGTCCTGGAGCATCAGCGTCCCCGTCGGCATCCGGGAGACGTTCTCGACGCGCAGCTGCACCCGCGCCTCGTCCCCGGCGGGCACCCGCTGCGGGCTCAGCCGGCGGCTGCCGGCGACCCGGTGGCGGGTGCGGTGCAGGACGGCGACGCACAGCAGCGGCAGGAAGGCCAGCAGCAGCCCGACGCGCAGCAGTTCGGCCTGGCCGAGCACGTACGAGCAGAGGGCCGCCGCGACGCCCGCGGCCAGGAAGGACCGGCCCCGGGTGGTCAGGCCGGCCAGCGACGCGCGCAGCCCGCCGGAGCTCCGGCCCTCGCCGCCGGCGCCGCGCGGGGCACCGGCGCCCATCAGAAGCCCCGGACGCCGGCGCCGGGCACCTCGCCGCGCGGGTGCGCGCTCGGGACGGGGGTGCGCTGCACGATGTCCTGGACGACCTGCTCGGCGGTGCGGCGGTTCAGGGAGGCCTGCGCCGTCGGGAGCAGGCGGTGCGCCAGCACGGGCCCGGCCAGGGCCTGCGCGTCGTCCGGCAGGACGAAGTCGCGGCCGGCCATGGCGGCCGCGGCCTTCGCCGCGCGCAGCAGGTGCAGGGTGGCGCGGGGCGAGGCGCCCAGGCGCAGGTCCGGGTGGCTGCGGGTGGCGGAGACCAGGTCGACGACGTAGCGGCGGACCGGCTCGGCGACGTACACGTCCCGGACGGCCTCCACCAGCTTGGCGATGTCGTGGGCGTGCGCGACGGCCTGGAGGTCGTCCAGCGGCGAGAGACCGCCGTGGACGTCGAGCATGCGCAGCTCGGCGTCCGGGCTCGGGTAGCCGACGGAGACCCGGGCCATGAAGCGGTCGCGCTGCGCCTCGGGGAGGGGGTAGGTGCCCTCCATCTCGACCGGGTTCTGCGTGGCGACCACCATGAACGGGCTGGGCAGCGCGTACGTGGTCCCGTCGATGGTGACCTGGCGCTCCTCCATCGACTCCAGCAGCGCCGACTGGGTCTTCGGCGAGGCGCGGTTGATCTCGTCGCCGATGACGATCTGCGCGAAGATCGCGCCGGGCTTGAACTCGAACTCGCGGCGCTGCTGGTCGTAGATGCTGACGCCGGTGATGTCGGAGGGCAGCAGGTCCGGGGTGAACTGGATGCGCTGCACCGAGCAGTCGATCGACTTCGCGAGGGTCTTCGCCAGCATCGTCTTGCCGACGCCGGGGACGTCCTCGATCAGCAGGTGGCCCTCGGCCAGGAGTACGGTCAGGGCGATGCGCACGACCTCGGGCTTGCCCTCGATCACGCTCTCAACGGACCGGCGCACGCGCTCGGCCGTACTGGTCAGATCCGCGAGACCCGCTCTGTCGTCATAGGTCGTCACCTGGTACTCCTCGGCCCTTTCCGGCGGGACCGGCGCCCCTTGCGCACGGCCGGCCCATCCCGACGCGGACGCCGGACCCGGAGGGGTTCCGGGCGGCGTCGTCCCCGCATTGTCGACGGCTCCACGGGTTGTGTCACTCACGAGTCGGGATCGATCTCCCGCAGGAGCCCGGTGTGCACGTCGAAGACGAAGCCTCGCACATCGTCGCGGTGGGGGAGGAAGGGGCTGGTCCGCACGCGCTGCATGGACTGGCGGACGTCCTGGTCGACGTCCCGGAACGCCTCGACGGCCCACGGCGGGCGCTGGCCCACCTCGTCCTCCAGCTCGTGCCGGAAGTCCTCCGTGAGGCTCTCCAGGCCGCATCCGGTGTGGTGGATGAGGATCACCGAGCGGGTGCCCAGGGCGCGCTGGCTGATCGTGAGCGAGCGGATGGCGTCGTCGGTCACGACGCCGCCGGCGTTGCGGATGGTGTGGCAGTCCCCGAGCTCCAGGCCGAGCGCGGCGTGCAGGTCGAGGCGGGCGTCCATGCAGGCCACGACCGCCACCCGGAGGACGGGCCGGGCGTCCGTGCCGGGGTCGCGGAAACCGGCGGCGTAACGGCGGTTGGCCTCGACCAGCCGGTCGGTGACGGAGCCGCCGGGCGGGCCGCCGGAAGGGCCGGGGGACCCGGCGGCGGATCCGGCGGGCGGGGGAGCGGAAGGCGTCATGCCTCCGACGGTAGTGGCCGCCATGGGGCCCGGCTCGGGACGCCGTGGGAGGAAACGGGTCAACGCAACCCGGTGTGAGCTGACCCACAGGGGTGGGGACGGGGCCGCCATCCGGGTGATTCGCGCCTTTTGCGGGTTCCGGAGGAGGCGGGCGCACGGCGCGCGGGCCGGTTCGTTGACCCGGCGTGCCGTTGCACTAAAGTGGCGCGAACCGGCCGGAGCCCGGCCCTGACCGGCTGCCCGGCCCCCTGGTAACACTCCGCGTGCGCGGCGCGGCGTATGCCTGCCGCGCCGTTATCTGAGAGGGCGCTTTGACCAGCGAGTCCCGACACGTCCCGGTGATGCTCCAGCGGTGCCTGGACCTGTTGGCCCCGGCCCTCCACGAGCCGGGGGCCGTCGTCGTCGACTGCACCCTCGGCCTCGGAGGCCACAGCGAGGCCCTGCTGACCCGATTCCCCGAGGCCCGCCTGATCGGCCTCGACCGCGACAAGGAGGCCCTGAGGCTCTCCGGCGAGCGCCTCGCCCCCTTCGGCGACCGCGCCACCCTCGTCCACGCCGTCTACGACGAGCTCCCCGAGGTGCTCGACCGCCTCGGCACCCCCACCGTCCAGGGCATCCTGTTCGACCTCGGCGTCTCCTCCATGCAGCTCGACGAGGCCGACCGCGGGTTCGCGTACGCCCAGGACGCACCCCTCGACATGCGCATGGACCAGACGACCGGGGTCAGCGCCGCCGAGGTGCTCAACACCTACCCGGCCGGCGAGCTCGTCCGCATCCTGCGCCAGTACGGCGAGGAGAAGCAGGCGAAGCGGATCGTCTCCGCGATCGTCCGCGAGCGGGAGAAGGAGCCCTTCTCCCACAGCGCCCGGCTCGTCGAGCTGATCCGCGAATCCCTGCCGCAGGCGGCGAAGCGGACCGGCGGCAACCCGGCCAAGCGGACCTTCCAGGCCCTGCGGATCGAGGTCAACGGGGAGCTGTCAGTCCTGGAGCGGGCCATCCCGGCCGCCGTGGACCGCATCGCGGTCGGCGGCCGCATCGCCGTCCTCTCCTACCACTCCCTGGAGGACCGCCTCGTCAAGCAGGTCTTCGCGGCCGGGGCCGCCTCCACGGCCCCGCCGGGGCTGCCCGTGGTCCCCGAGAAGTACCAGCCCAGGCTGAAGCTCCTCACGCGCGGCGCCGAGCTGCCCACCGAGGAGGAGATCGCCGAGAACCGGCGGGCCGCACCGGCCCGCTTCCGCGGCGTCGAACGCATCCGGGAGGCGAACCGGTGACCAGGGGCGGCGGTGGCGGGGCCGGGCAGCGCGGACCCGCCGGGCAGGCGGCGCGCACACCGTTCGTCCTCCTGGTGGTCGCCCTGCTCGCCGGCGGCCTGATCAGCCTGCTGCTGCTGAACTCCGCCCTCAACGAGGGCTCCTTCCGGCTGGCCAAGCTGAAGAAGGAGACCACCGCGCTGACCGACGAGGAGCAGGCCCTCCAGCGCGACGTCGACGCCTACTCGGCCCCCGACGCCCTCCAGCGCAGGGCCGTCGAACTCGGCATGGTCCCCGGCGGCAGCCCCGCCTTCATCGACGGGAACGGGAAGGTCAGCGGCACCGCCGCCGCCGCGGAGGCGCCCCCGCCGCCCTCCCCCTCCCCG
>NZ_RPSE01000699.1:0-1523 GCF_003949955.1 Streptomyces sp. WAC05292 | reverse complement strand
GCCGAGCTGGTCGGCCTGGTCGGCGCCGGAGCCGGCGACGAGTCCGGCGACGGCCTTGTCGAGGCGGGCGCTGCCGCCGGCGGGGGCGGTCTCGGCGTCGCCGAGGGTGGCGCCGGAGCCGCGGACGAGGCTGTAGGAGACCCGGGCGGGGGTGCCGCCGAGGACGAGGGTGCGGGCCCGGTCGCGGGTGCCGGCGTCCTCGGCGACGAACGCGGGGACCTGGACGGGGTCGCGGCGCTCCAGAGGTCCGGCGGCTCCGCCGGCGGCCCAGGCGGCAGCGGCGAGGAGCGGTCCGGCGGCGGCGGCGAGGGCGACGAGTGCGGCGGCGGGCTGGCGCCAGCCGAAGCTGCTGGCGGCGACGCGCTCCCGGGCCCCTTCGGCGCCGACGGCGGCGGCCGCGAGGACGCCGAGCCCGTACAGGAGGGTGGCGGGCCCGGCCCAGCCGGTGCGGTTCAGGAGGGCGGCGAGGGCGAGCCCGGTCAGGGCGGCGGCCCAGGCGGCGCGGACGGCGGTGCGCCGGTCGGCGCGGAGCAGGGCGGCGAGGGCGGCCAGGAGGGCGCCGGCGAGGAGCAGGCCGCCGCCGGCCTTGGGGCCGCCGGGGTCGGCGCCGAGGAGGCCGAGGGCGGTGGCGGCGCCGGCGGGGCCGGGCAGTCCGGCTTCGCCGAGGAGTCGGCCGGGGTCGGCGAGGAGGGTGAGCGACCAGGGGGCGAGGACGGCGGCGGGCACGGCGAGGACGGCGAGCAGCCGCAGGGCGTACGCCTTCCACTCGGCGCGGCGCGCGGCCACCGCGGCCAGGCCGAGGACGGTGGCGGGCAGCCACACGACGGGGGCGAAGGCGGCGGCCGCGGTCATCAGGAGGGCCAGCGTCCACGCGGCGCGCCAGGGGCCGCGCTGCCCGGTGCCGGCCGGGGCGGTGAGCCCGAAGGCGGAGACGGCGGAGCGGGCGAGGAGGGGGAGGAGGACGGCGAGGACGGCGGTGCCGAGGCGGCCCCCGGCGAGCGCTCCGGTGACGGCGGGGAGGAGGGCGTAGGCGGCGGCGGCCCAGGCGCGCAGCAGGCGGGAGGCGACGAGGGGCCGGGAGGCGGCGTACGCGGTGAGTCCGGCGAGCGGGACGGAGCCGGCGAGGAGCAGGGTGAGGGCGGCGTCGGCGGAGCCGAGGAGGAGGGTCGCGAGGGCGCCGAGGACGGCGAGGTAGGGGGGTGCTCCGGCGGTGGATCCGGTGCCGGCGGGCTGCCAGTCCTCGGTGTAGCGGCGCCACAGGTCGAGGCCGCTGTCGGGGGCGGGCAGGAGGGCGCCGCCCATGAGGGAGCCGCTGCCGAGGAGGCCGCGGCAGGCGACGACGGAGACGACGGCGAGGAGGGCGAGGAGGAGCGGGGCGGGGTTGCGGGCGATCCGCCTGAGGCGGGCGAACCGCTCCGGCGCGTGGCCGGCGGCGTCGGGGCCGGCGGCGCCGCCGTGGCGGCCGGCGGCGGGACTGTCGGTGTCCCGGCCGTCGGTGAGGTGGGCGGCGAGCTGTTCCAGGC
>NZ_RPSE01000698.1:0-1528 GCF_003949955.1 Streptomyces sp. WAC05292 | reverse complement strand
GGGGAGGGCCGCGGGGTGCCGGCCCCGAACCCGTCCTCCGTACACCGGTATACGTCGCTCGTATAACGGACGCGGAAACCTCCCGGAGGAAGCGGCGGCTAAGGTGGGCGGTACGCACGGCGACTGGCGCACGGGGAACGGACTCCGGGGGAGTCGTGCGCGCACGACCGCACACAGGGCCGCCCGCCTGGGCCTCGCGGGGACGAGATCCGACATCGACCCCGGAGGAGCCGCCGTGACCGCGCCCCGCCATCCCGCCCTGACCGCGACCGACCCCGAGCTCGCCTCGTTCGTCGCCGCCGAGGAAGACCTCCAGGCACGGACCCTGCGCCTGATCCCCAGCGAGAACTACGTGTCGGCGGCCGTGCTGGAGGCCTCCGGCACCGTGCTGCAGAACAAGTACAGCGAGGGCTACCCGGGCCGCCGCTACTACGAGGGCCAGCAGAACATCGACCGCGTCGAGGCGCTGGCCGTCGAGCGGGCGAAGGGCCTGTTCGGCGTCGACCACGCCAACGTCCAGCCGTACTCCGGCTCGCCCGCCAACCTCGCCGTCTACCTGGCCTTCGCCAAGCCCGGCGACACGGTGATGGGCATGGCGCTGCCGATGGGTGGCCACCTGACGCACGGCTGGGGGGTCTCCGCGACCGGCTCCTGGTTCCGCGGCGTCCAGTACGGCGTGTCCGCGGACACCGGCCTGATCGACTACGACGCCGTCCGCGACCTCGCCCTCGCCGAACGCCCGAAGATCATCTTCTGTGGCGGCACCGCCCTGCCCCGCACCATCGACTTCGCGGCCTTCGCCTCGATCGCCGAGGAGGCCGGCTCCGTCCTCGTCGCGGACGTCGCCCACATCGCCGGCCTCATCGCCGGCGGCGCCCACCCCTCCCCGGTCGGCCACGTCGACGTGGTGTCCACCACCACCCACAAGACGCTGCGCGGCCCGCGCGGCGCGATGCTGATGTGCCGCGAGGAGCACGCCAAGGCCATCGACAAGGCCGTCTTCCCCGGCCTCCAGGGCGGCCCCCACAACCAGACCACCGCCGGCATCGCCGTCGCCCTGCACGAGGCGGCCCAGCCCGCCTTCACCCGCTACGCGCACGCCGTCGTCGCCAACGCCAAGGCCCTCGCGCAGGCCCTCCTGGAGCGGGGCTTCGACCTCGTCTCCGGCGGCACCGACAACCACCTCGTCCTGATCGACCTCACCGGCAAGGGGGTCCCCGGCAAGACCGCCGCCAAGGCCCTCGACCGGGCCGGCATCGTCGTGAACTACAACACGGTGCCCTTCGACCCGCGCAAGCCGTTCGACCCCTCCGGCATCCGCATCGGCACCCCCTCGCTGACCTCCCGCGGCCTGGGCACCGGGCACATGCCGCAGGTCGCCGAGTGGATCTCCCGCGCGGTCGGTGCCGCCGCGGCCGGGGACGAGCCGGCGCTCGCCGCGATCCGCGCCGAGGTCGCCGACCTCATGGCCGCCCACCCCGCCCCCGGCCTGCCGGTGGCCTGACCGCACAGGGGCCCGCAACCGGCC
>NZ_RPSE01000697.1:0-1534 GCF_003949955.1 Streptomyces sp. WAC05292 | reverse complement strand
ACGGCCGAGTTGATGCCGTCGGCGCCGATGAGCAGGTCGCAGGCGATCGGCTCGGACTCCCCCTCCAGGAAGGCGAGGACTCCGGCCGGGGCGGAGTCCCCGCCCCCGGCGGTGTCGTCCGCGTGCTCGTAGCGCAGGAGCCGTCGCCCCGTGGACAGGGCCTGCGGGCCGAGGCGTTCGCGGACGGCGGCCAGGAGCAGTTCCTGGAGGGCCGCGCGGTGCACCGAGTACTGCGGCCAGTGGTAGCCGGCGTCGCGGCCGCGGGGCTCGGACCAGATCAGTCCGCCGTAGCGGTGGTGGAACTCCAGGCGGCCGGTGGCCACGGCGCACGCGTCGAGGGCCGGCCCGAGGCCGAGTTCGGTGAGTTCGCGGACGGCGGCGGGCTGCAGGTTGATTCCCGCCCCGACGGCCCGGAGATTCGGGCACGCCTCCACGATCCGCACGTCGCGCAGTCCCGCCGCATGAAGACTCAGCGCGGTCGTCAATCCGCCGATTCCGGCGCCGGCTATGAGGATGCGCGGAGGATTCCGCGTGCCGACCAGAGACATTCCCTTACCTCCCGAGAAAGACCCCTGCCAACAAACTGCGGTGGAAGTCGGAAAGGCACGACCGCCGCGTTCGGGCGAAGTGAAGGTGTGCAGGTCAACAACTCGCCCTCACCCGTTCAGAGTACGGCCGAGTGCCTCCTGACGGGTGACATGGCTTTAATCGAGGTGTCGGCAACAGAAAGGCTGCGACATGCATGACGTTACGTTCGAACCGTGCGACGTCCAGCGGCTCCAGCATGCTGTTGACTACGCCCTCCACGCCTCCCACAAATCACTGGACGCCCTCCTGCCGCCCTGGATGCCCGGCGAACTCAGACGGGAAATCAAGAGCGGTTGCGTCGTTTCGCATTGTGCGACCCTACTGTTCCCCGAAACAGTGGATTCCGCTCTCGCGTACTTCGCCGAGAACGGGTGGGCTGCCTCGGCCACCATACCTAGCGTGCTGGTCAAGCGCCGTCTGGTGGAGCGTCACTGGCTTCCGGAGGACACCGACATACGGGTGACGCGGCTGCGCGTCACGCCCGGCCCCGCGCCCGAGGTGGAGGTCTTCCTGTTCCCGCGGTGCAGCCCCGGCTACAAGGACGACGTGAGCTCCGAGGAGCGCGTCCACGGCTTCGAGAACCACGTCGGGCTGTTCATGGCCCGCGCCGAGGAGCCCGTCCTCACCCGGCTCGCCGACCGGCTGGAGACCGCCGGCCTCATGGTCTACGAGGGCTCGGCGCACAACCCGCACGAGAACACCACCATGCTGTACTTCGCGCCCAGCGCCCCCGTCGCCACGGCGCGGCGCCGGTTCCCCCGGTGGGAGCTCCAGTGCGCCGGCGACCTGTCGGCCTGTGCGGCCCGGCGCCCCGTCCGCGCCGAGGCGCTCCGCCTCGCCTACGAGGCCCTGAAGGCCAACCGCGCGGAAACGGCCCTCACCCGCCTGTCCCGGCCGCCGGTGCCCGTGGCCGCCGCGGAACGCTGACAGCGGGCCTCCCCCTCCC
>NZ_RPSE01000696.1:0-1547 GCF_003949955.1 Streptomyces sp. WAC05292 | reverse complement strand
GTATGGAACTGGCGCAGGGTATTATCCAGCTGACCGGCTTCATGGAGGGGGATTTCGGCATTTTCGGCGATCACACCGGGATAACGCGCCAGCGTGGCACGAAATGCAGCCAGGCGGTCGCGGCGGGTGTTAACCATACCCAGCGGTTCGCTCAGGAACAAAATGGCTTCGAAACCCTGTTCAATCAGATGTTCGGTGGCAGTGGTGGCCGCCTGGGTGTTATCCAGCCCGACCACATCGCAGGCAAATTCCGGGATTTTGCGGTCAATAAGCACCATCGGCAGCGACGATTGTTGCAGGCGATTCAGTCCCTCTTCGCGCATCCCGACGGCATTGACCACGATCCCTTCCACCTGATAGCTGCGCAGCAGATCGAGGTAGTGCAACTCCTGATCAACTTCGTTATTGGTGTTACAGACCAGCGGGGTAAAGCCTTTCTCACGGCACGCCGCCTCAATGCCGCTGAGGACGTTAACGGAGTAAGGGTTGGTGATATCGGCGATGATGAGGCCAATCAGACGGGTACGACCCCGCTTGAGGCCGCGCGCCATCAGGCTGGGACGGTAGTCGAGATCGGCAATGGCCTGTTCAATTCGCGCCAGCAGCGCATCGGAAAGCAGGTGTTTCTCGCCGTTGAGGTAGCGTGAAATGCTGGTTTTACCGGTTTTGGCGGCTTTCGCCACGTCGCTGATGGTGGCCCGGGTTGGTTTGCTCATCGCTGATTTCCCTGAAATTAGTGAGAATACCTTAGCGGGAAAATCTGACGAATCAAGCAATTTGCCGGGTGGCGGCCTGATGCCCTCACCCCAACCCTCTCCCACGGGGCTGAGGGATCCCCAGTAATTTTTTTATGCAGAAGCAATAAAGTTGCTTTCTAAATGACTGAGGGCTGTCAGCGATGCCCTGGTCCGGCTGTAAATCGCTGAGGCGTTTGCCTTCCGGCCGGGGCGAGGCGCAGGGATGCGCCGAGAGGGCGGCTTTACAGGGACGTTGCCTCCGCCCGTACCCGATAAGCCGGAAGGAATAAGCCGAGGGCACCGCGAAGCGGCGATTTACCGCCGGGAGCCCGGGTCGCCAGGGTGGTGGCGACTGAGCCACCCTGGTACGTTCACCGGTCATGTCGTGACAGAGTAGCAAGGAACATAAAGTGAACGGAATGACCACCAGAGCCGTATGTTCCCCCTCACCCCAGCCCTCTCCCTCAAGGGAGAGGGGGCCGTCTGTGCAGGCATTATTTTGTGGGGAACTCTCAGCTCTGACGGGAGCGGGTGAAGGACTTAGTGGTGTTGCACGGTAGCTATGTCGAGAAGATGGCGGTCCGTCTGCTCCAGACAGATCCCCGCGCGTTTCGCGTTGCGGATTTCGTCTGCGAGCGTTTTCAGCAGCATGCCATCCTGCTGCTGCTCTCTGTCCATATCACGTAAAAACTTGAGGGTAATGATGTCTTGTTGCGCTTTGGCTTCATCGGCCAGCTTGTTCAGCTTTGTACAGCGTTGCTCATACTCTTCAAGCGTTTTCTGGAACAGTTCCTCCAGAGAGGAGTAATT
>NZ_RPSE01000695.1:0-1547 GCF_003949955.1 Streptomyces sp. WAC05292 | reverse complement strand
CCCCTCCTCCCCCACCAGCCACCCGAACGCGTCCTCGTACTCGATCTCCGCGGACGCGTTGGACCGGTTGCCCAGCTTGTCCTTGAGCCGCTGGAGCGCGAGCCGGTTGCGGCTGCCGTCGGGCAGGACGCGCGGCAGCAGGAAGCAGGACAGGCCCCCCGGAGCCTGCGCCAGCGTCAGGAACACGTCCGACATGGGCGCGGACGTGAACCACTTGTGCCCGGTGAGCCGGTACGTGCCGTCCCCGGCCGGGACGGCCGTCGTGGTGTTGGCGCGCACGTCGGAGCCGCCCTGCTTCTCCGTCATCGACATTCCGGCGATCAGCCCGGCCTTGGTGTCGGGCCGGCGCAGTCCGAAGTCGTACGTGCGGGAGCCGAGCAGCGGCTCCAGCCAGGCGGCGAGCGCGGGCGTCGTGCGCAGCGCCGGGACGGCGGCGTACGTCATCGACACGGGGCAGGTGTGCCCGGCCTCGACCTGCCCCCACACGATGAACTTGGCGGCGCGTGCGACGTGCGCGCCGGGGCGGTCCTCGGTCCAGGGTGCGGCGTGCAGGCCGTGGGCGACGGCGGTGCGCATCAGATCGTGCCAGTACGGGTGGAACTCGACCTCGTCGATGCGGTGGCCGTAGCGGTCGTGGGTGCGCAGCACGGGCGGGTTCTCGTTGGCCAGGCGCCCCCACTCGGCGGCCTGTTCGGACCCGGCGAGCACACCGAGGCGGTGGAGCTCGGGCACGGCCCATTCCGCGCCCTCGCGGGCGACGGCCTCCAGCAGGGCCGGATCGGCGGCGGCGTCGTAGCCGTGGTGCGGCGGGACCTGGTTGGTGACCTCATGCGTCCGGGGCATCGTGTCCTCCAAGGGCACGCAGGGTGAACGTGGTCAGGGCGGGCACGACGTCGCCGGGGGCCGCGTCCCCGTCGGCGAGGGGCCCGACGAGCGCCTCGGCTATCGCGCCGACGAGGGCGGCGGCGGTCAGGTCGGGGTCCTGCGGGGGGAGTTCGCCGGTCGCAACGCCTTCGGCGATGCGGGCGGCGAACACGTCGCGGAACGCCCGCCGGAAGACCAGGCGCTCGGTCTCGACGGCCTGGTCGGCCGGCTCGGCCAGCAGGGCGAACGCCCGCCGGGGCGCCTGGAGCGCCCGGCCGGCGAAGGTCTCCGCGGCGGCGGCCACTCTGCCGGCCGCGGTGCCGGGGCGGTCCGCCGCCGTGGCGACGGCCTCGACCTCGCGGGCGACGAGGGTGCGGAACAGGGCGGCGGCGAGCTCGGACTTGCCGGAGAACGCCTGGTAGACGCTGCCGGTGGAGATGCCCGCCTCGGCGGCGATGGCGGCGACGGAGCAGCCGGTGTACCCCTCCCGGGACAGCAGGCCGACGGCGGCTTCCAGGACGCGGTCGCGGCGGGCGTCGAGGCGGGCCTGCACGGCTGGGGGGCGGCGGTAGGGCATGCGAAGAAGTGAAGCACTGATTCAGTGCTTCACGCCAGAGGCGGGCCACGGCCGGCGGGCGGACGGGGCGGCGGCTGCCGCGAGCCGGGACGGAGGCCGGCCGCCG
>NZ_RPSE01000694.1:0-1552 GCF_003949955.1 Streptomyces sp. WAC05292 | reverse complement strand
GCCTCACCGCCCGCCTCCGGGCCGGCCGCGGGCCCGAACCCGTCGGGCGCGGCGACCGTCGCACGCAGCATGCGCAGGGCCGCGGGGGCGAGGGTCGCGCAGCGGCGCCGGAAGGCGTCTTCGACGGACCGGCCGCCGGCCCGGAGGCGGGCGGTGAGGCCTGCCCCGTCCGGGGAGGCGAGGGCGGCCGCCGTCAGGGCCGGTTCCTGCCGCAGCCGGGTCCCGGCGAGGTGGAGGGCGAGCGGCAGACCGGCGCACTGGCGGACGAGGTCCCGGACGGCGTCCGGCTCCGCGCGCACCCTCCGCTCGCCTGCGGCCGCGGCGAGGACAAGGAGGGCCGTGTCGTCGTCGAGTTCGGGGACGTCGACGAGCCGGGCGCCGGGGACGACGAGGCCGCGCCCGGGCGCGGTGACGAGCGCCGCGCACCCCGGGGCGGCGGGCAGCAGGGGCAGCAGTCCGGCGGTGTCGGGGGCGTCGTCGAGGAGGACGAGGACGCGACGGCCCGCGAGGAGGGAGCGGTAGAGCGCCGCGCGCGCCTCGATGCCGCCGGGCAGGGCCGGTTCGGGCACGCCGAGGGTGCCCAGCAGTCCGGCGAGGGCGCGGGCGCTGCCGGCGCCGAGGTCGGCGCGGAGCACCCCGTCCGGGAAGCGGTGCCGGGAGAGGGCGGCCGCCCGGTCCGCGAGGGCCGTCTTCCCGATGCCGGGCATGCCGGTGAGTACGGCGACGGGGACACCGGAACCGGTGCCCGCCAGCACCTCGCCGAGCAGGGCGAGCTCCGCCGCCCGGCCGGCGAAGCACCCGTCGGCCGATCCGGGCCCGGCGGCCGGCCGGTCAGCGCCGTACGGCACCGCGGGCGCGTCCGGCCCGTCCGGCCCGTCCGGCCCGTCCGGCGCGGGCAGGCCGGGGCCGCAGCCGCAGGCCTGTGCGTCGCCCCGCGCCCCGGCTCCCGAGGGCGCAGCAGGTCGAGCCGCTTCCCTCGGCGGCGTGGCCGCGGGCGCGGGTGCGGCGCGCGTGGTGAGGCGGCGGTGGAGGGCGGTGAGCTCGGGGCC
This sequence comes from Streptomyces sp. WAC05292, assembly GCF_003949955.1. NCBI lineage: Bacteria > Bacillati > Actinomycetota > Actinomycetes > Kitasatosporales > Streptomycetaceae > Streptomyces > Streptomyces sp. WAC05292. The sequence continues at coordinate 503 of NZ_RPSE01000694.1, read as the reverse complement.
GGGCCCGGTGCCGAGTTCGCGGGAGAGGGTGTCGCAGGTCGCCCCGTACACGGCGAGCGCCTCCCCGGAGCGGCCCGCCCGGTGCAGGGCGAGCATGAGGAGCGCCTGGGCGCGTTCGCGCAGGGGGTGTTCGGCGGCGAAGGCGCGCAGGTCGGCGACGGCCGCGGTGTCCCGGTCCAGGCCCAGTTCCAGGGCTCCGTGGAAGTGGTCCTCCCGGGCGGTCAGCCACATCTCGGTGAGCCGGTCGCGCTGGGTCTCGGCGTGCGGGCCGGGCAGTCCGGCGAGCGGGGTGCCCGCCCACAGCCCGAGCGCCTCGCCGAGCGTGCGGTACGCGTCCCCGGTCGCGCCGGCCGTGCGCAGCCGGGCTGCCTCCGCGATGCCGCGTTCGAACTCGGCGATGTCGCCGGCCCCCTCGGGCAGTGCGCCGCGGCGCAGCAGGCGCCGCAGCGCCTCGTCGATCTCATGGATCATGGGAAGTGGTGTCCTCGGTACGGGCGCGTCCC
>NZ_RPSE01000693.1:0-1554 GCF_003949955.1 Streptomyces sp. WAC05292 | reverse complement strand
CTGCAGCCCCGAGGACCCGCCCCGGCCGCGCCGCCGGCCCCGCCTCGGGCAGGGCGGCCGAGCCGGGCCCTCCGGCCGCGGAGGGGCAGCGGCCCCGCCCACCGGCTGCTGCCGGGCCTCACTCCGCCGGGGGCGGCTGCTCCCCGCGGCGTATGAGGACCTTCCCGGATTCCAGGTCTATCGGGCCGCGCCCGGGATCACCGTCCGCGACGTCCGTCCGGGACAGCTCCAGCCGCTTGCGCTCCTCGTCCGTGTGCCTGCGTCCCGGGCTGAACAACTCCTCGATCAGGTTGAACACCACGCCACCGCACCTTCCGCCCCGTCCCGGGGCACACCGGTCACCGGACCGTCAGGGTCAGGATCCTGTCGTCGCCCGCCTCGGGGGATCCGCGGCGGTCCGTCTCGCTCGTCACCAGAAGCAGCCCGTCCCCGCCGAGGGCCACCACCGACCTCAGCCGGCCGTACCTGCCCTGCAGGAACGCCTCGGGGTCGGCTGCCGGTCTGTCCCCCGCCAGCGGAATCCGCCACAGCCGCTCCCCCTTCAGCCCGGCCATCCACACGGAGCCCTGGGCGACCGCGATACCGCTGGGAGAGGCCTCGTCCGTCCGCCACACGGCGACCGGGTCGCGCATGCCGGCCAGACCCGCCTTGCCCTCCGCCTGCGGCCAGCCGTAGTTGGCGCCCGGCTCGATCAGGTTCAGCTCGTCCCACGTGTTCTGGCCGAACTCAGCCGCCCACAGCCGCTTGTCCTGATCCCAGGCGAGGCCCTGCACATTGCGGTGCCCGTAGGAGTACACGACCGAGTCGGGCTCGGGATTGCCGTGCACCGGCTGCCCGTCCGGCGTCATCCGCAGGATCTTGCCGCCGAGCGACTTCCTGTCCTGCGCGAGGCCCGTCTCGCCCGTCTCGCCCGTCCCCGCGTAGAGCATGCGGTCCGGGCCGAACGCGATCCGGCCGCCGTTGTGCACGACGCCCTTCGGAATGCCGCGCAGGACGGTGTCGGGCGCGCCGAGCTGCTGGCCCGGCTCGCGCTTCTCGTCGTAGCGCATGCGGGCGATGCGGTTGTCGGACTCCGTCGTGAAGTAGGCGTACACCATCCGGTCGGACGCGAACGACGGCGACAGGGCCAGCCCCAGCAGCCCGCCCTCGCCGCCCGGCGCGACCCCGGGCACCTTCCCGACGACCACGGCCTTCCCCGACGCCGCCGAGATCCGGCTGATCGTGCCCCTGTCCCGGGAGGCGGCCAGCAGGTCGCCGTCGGGCAGCGGCGCCACGCCCCACGGCGACTCCAGGTCCCGCGCCACCTCCCCGGTGACCTCCACGGAGCCCTTCGCCGGCGCCGCACCCTGCGGGGCGGAGGACGGTGCCCCCGCCGACGCCTGGGCAGACCCGCTGGGCGCCCCGCGCGGCGGTGACGCGCCCGCGGAACCCGCCGGCCCGCCCTCCGGCGAGCACCCCGCCAGCAGCGCCCCGCACCCCGCGAGCGCCACGGCGGCCAGCACGCTGCGCGCCCTCGCGAACCCCGCGGGCCCGCCCGCGGCCACCCCTGCGGCC
>NZ_RPSE01000692.1:0-1561 GCF_003949955.1 Streptomyces sp. WAC05292 | reverse complement strand
GAACCGGTGTGGGGGGATGCGAGGGGCCGGGGATCGGGAAGGCCCCGGGGCGCGGACCCGTCAGGTCCGCGGGAGTGGGGGTGCGAGGTGTTCGAGGGGCGGGCGTCAGGCGACGGGGACGCCCTTGGAGGCGATCACCGCGGCGGCTTCCGCGACGGTCTGCTCCGGGACGAGCTCGCCCATCTCGATCTCCACGCCGAAGGACAGCTGCAGGCGCAGCGCCAGCTCCTCCAGCAGCAGCGAGTCGATCTCCATGGCCTCGAACGTGGTGTCGGGCGTGACGCCCGCCGTCGAGACCTCCAGCTCACCGAGGACGGTGACGACCCGGCTGACGATCGAATTCTCCATTACATTCCTCCGTGAATCAAGGGGGAGTGCCGAAATCCCGGGGCGTGTGCGCCCGTTGGGAACGGCATACCGCCGTTGCGAGAAAGAATGGAACCGGTGAATTCAGGGGATCGAATCCTCCGCGTCCCAACGCATTCATCATGGGATCCGTGAACAGGCGGAGGAAGTGTCTCCCGATCATGGTGGTGCGAACACCACCTGTGGGAAAACCGGTTGCGCCGGCGACGCCCCGTACGGCACAGGGCCCGGCAGCGCGCCGCGTGCCGGCCAGGGGCCGCCGGACGGCTCAGGCCGCCTCGGCCCCGAACCCGGCCGGCTCGGCCCGCAGGCCGGCCCGCTCCGCCCCGGACTGGGCGATGTACAAGGTCAGGAGGGATTCGGGGCTCGCCGGCACCCGCATCACCACCCGGTCGAACACCGTCACCCCGGCCTGCGGCAGCGCGATCCTGCGCAGCCCCTGATTGGGCCCGACCACCTCGTGACAGTCCCACAGTTCCGCGAAATGCGGGCTCATCTCGCTGAGGCGGTCCGCAATGCGGCCGAATTCCGGATCCTGCGGGAAGCGGGCCGACTGCGCCCGGAACTGTGCGACGAGACCCCGCCCCACCTCCTCCGTGTCCGGGTATTTCTCACGGGTCGCCGACTCGGTGAAGAACTTCACGACGCAGTTGTGCCCGCGCGTGCCGATGTGGAAAAGGGAGCGCGCCGAGCGGCTGGCGAGTTCGACGCGCCCGTACCGGTCGGTGATGTACGCCGGATTCGGCGACCAGCCCTCGACGAGCGCCCGCATCCGCGCATGTCCGCCGTCCTGGCCCCGGTCCGGTGTGCGCGGTGGCGGGTTGTGGCCGGCCAGCCGGTGGAAGTAGTCGCGCTCACAGTCCTCCAGCCGCAGGGCGTTGCTGACCGCGTTCACGATGCTTTCGGAGACGTTGATGTCCCGGCCCTGTTCGAGCCAGGTGTACCAGGACACCCCGACGCCGGCGAGGGCCGCCACCTCCTCGCGCCGCAGGCCGGGGGTCCGCCGGCGGTCGAAGTTCACCAGCCCGACCTCTTCCGGCGTGATCTGCTCCCGGCGGGCCCGCAGGAAGTGCCGCAGCCTCGCTCGCCGCAGCAGTCCGGATGCCGGTGCGGATGCAGCTGTCTGCATGTATCGACTTCTTTCCTTCTACACAGGACTTCGGTGACGGATGGCGGTGGGCGGACGGCGGGTGCC
>NZ_RPSE01000691.1:0-1581 GCF_003949955.1 Streptomyces sp. WAC05292 | reverse complement strand
GCCCCCGACACCGTCGAACGCATCGTCCGCGGCAACGCCATCGACCTCCTCGGCCTCACCCCCGAAGGCCTCTGGCCCGGCCCCTGACGGGGCGGCGGGGCGGGTGCGCCGCGCCCCGTCAGGGGCCGGGCCAGAGGCCTTCGGGGGTGAGGCCGAGGAGGTCGATGGCGTTGCCGCGGACGATGCGTTCGACGGTGTCGGGGGCGAGGTGGCCCATCTGGGCCTCGCCGACCTCGCGGGACTTGGGCCAGGTGGAGTCGGAGTGCGGGTAGTCGGTCTCGTAGAGGACGTTTCCGACGCCGATGGCGTCGAGGTTGCGCAGTCCGAAGGCGTCGTCGAAGAAGCAGCCGTGGACGTGCTCGGCGAAGAGTTCGGACGGCGGGCGCAGCACCTTGTCGGCGACGCCGCCCCAGCCGCGGTTCTCCTGCCAGACGGTGTCGGCGCGTTCCAGGATGTACGGGATCCAGCCGATCTGCCCTTCGGCGTACATGATCCGCAGGTTCGGGAAGCGTTCGAACTTGCCGCTCATCAGCCAGTCGACCATGGAGAAGCAGCAGTTGGCGTAGGTGATGGTGGAGCCGACGGCGGGCGGGGCGTCGGCGGAGGTGGAGGGCATGCGGGAGGAGGAGCCGATGTGCATGGCGATGACGGTGCCGGTCTCGTTGCACGCGTCGAGGAAGGGGTCCCAGGCGTCGGTGTGGATCGAGGGCAGGCCGAGGTGCGGGGGTATCTCGGAGAAGGCGACGGCGCGGACGCCGCGGGCGGCGTTGCGGCGGACCTCGGCGGCGGCGAGGGCGGCGTCCCAGAGGGGGACGAGGGTGAGGGGGATGAGCCGGCCGCGGGCGTCGGGGCCGCACCACTCCTCCACCATCCAGTCGTTGTAGGCGCGGACGCAGAGGAGGCCGAGGTCGCGGTCGCGGGCTTCGGTGAAGGTCTGGCCGCAGAAGCGGGGGAAGGTGGGGAAGCACAGGGCGGACTGGACGTGGTTGGCGTCCATGTCGGCGAGGCGTTCGGGGACGGAGTGGGAGCCGGGGCGCATCTGCTCGTAGGTGATGACCTCCAGCCGGATCTCGTCGCGGTCGAAGCCGACGGCGGTGTCGAGGCGGGTGAGGGGGCGGTGGAGGTCCTCGTAGACCCACCAGTCGCCGAGGGGGCCGTCGTCGCCGGGGGCGCCCATGACCGGGGCGAACTTCCCGCCGAGGAAGGTCATTTCCCTCAGGGGGGCGCGGACGATGCGGGGACCGGTGTCGCGGTACCGGGACGGGAGCCGGTCCTGCCAGACGCGAGGGGGTTCGACCGTGTGGTCGTCCACCGAAATGATCTTCGGGAAGGTCTCCATGGGGCCCACCGTAGCGCTGATCTGACGTACCGTCAGCTACTTGGAGGGTGATCGGCCCGGCACGGGCTGACGGGTACGTCCAAGACAGGGCAGACTGGCCCTTACACCGACGGAAGGCAGGGGAGGACGACCGATGGACGGCATACCGGCCATCCCGCAGCAGCGGAACCACCCCGAGGCAGCCCGGCGCACCCCCGGGGCCGCCCGGACCGCCCCCGGGCCGAAAGCCGCCGCGCCAGGCG
>NZ_RPSE01000690.1:0-1619 GCF_003949955.1 Streptomyces sp. WAC05292 | reverse complement strand
GATCCCCCCACCCAGACCGGCACCCGCTCCTGCACCGGCCGCGGCAGCTGCGCCAGATCCCGGAACGCGAACCGCTCCCCCTCGAACACCGGATACTCCTCCGGGCCCAGGGCGGCACGCAGCGCGTCCACGCACTCGTCGAGCAGCGCCCCGCGCCCGGCGAAGTCGGCACCGACCGCCTCGAACTCCTCCTGTACGTGACCGGCGCCCACCCCCAGCACCAGCCGCCCGCCCGACAGGCGGTCCACCGTCGCGTACTGCTTCGCCGTCACCAGCGGATGCCGCAGCCCCACCACCGCGACATGGCTCAGCAGCCGCACCCGCTCCGTGATCCCGGCGAGGAACGCCAACACCGCCACCGGGTCGTACCAGACCGCGCCCATCGCACCGGCGAGGCGCCTCGGTATCGCCACGTGGTCGCAGGTCGCGACGTACGCGAACCCGGCCCGGTCCGCCGCCCGCGCCACCTCCGCCAGGTCCTCGGCACCGGCCGAGGCCTCCCACGGCTCGGCGTACAGGGGGCTCTGCGACTGGACGGGCAGCTGCATCCCGTACGCCAGCCGGCCCTCCGGAAACACCCGCACCGAACCCGCCATGCCACGCCTCGCCTTCGTCCACGGCCCGCCGCCGTGCGGGCGACGGGGGACATCGTGCTGGCTGACGGTCCGTCAGACAAGGGGGTGCGCGGGCAGGGCGGCGGCAGGGCAGGGCAGGGCAGGGCAGGGCGAAGGGGTCAGAAACCCCGGGGCCCCATGGCGATCACCGGGTTCGCGGCCGGGTCCAGGACGGTCAGGAGCCGCGCCATGGCCTCCTTCGAGATCCCGACACAGCCCTGGGAGGGGCCGTCGTGGTCCACGTGGAGCCAGATGTTGCCGCCCTTGGCCGCGCCTTCGGGTTTCACCGGGTCCAGCGGCGACATCCCGCGCCGACGGTTGAAGTCGATCGCGATGACGTAGTCGAAGGACCCCTCCAGCGACTCCCCCTCCACACCGTGCCCCGACGCCACGAACGCCCGGCTGTGGTCGTACGGCAACCGCGTGCCCGGCGGCTTCGGCAGCAGACCACCCGCATCGCTCAGCGAGAACACCCCTTCGGGGGACGTCAGATCACCGTACCGGCGGTCCGCGGACCACCCTTTCGCGCCGTTCCGCGCGGGCCAGCTCCCCGCGAGCACCCAGTCGGCACCGGCCTCGGGCCGCGTGTAGAGCGCCGCCGTGGCGTGCGAGGAGTCCCGGCCGTGCCCCGTCACCAGGACCAGCTGCCGCGACTCGGCCGGGATCCGCGCCACAGTCCGCTCGCTCACCCCGGAAAGCCCCTGCAAGGAGGCCCTTTCCCGCGCCCGCACAACCCGGCTCTCCGGCGCGGCGGGTGGCCGGTCGTCGGATCTGTACGCCCGCGCCTCGGTGGCCCCGGAAACGCCGTCGACGGCATGCACCCAGGCCGCGGTGCAGGCGAGAAGACCGAGGGCCGCACCGGCACCGGCGCGCTTGACCGTACGGGACCGCAGGGAGCCGGCCCGGAGACGCTTGCTCATTCCCCCGACCGTACACAGAACGCACCCGGGAGGTGACACGGCGTGGACGGCGCGGCGGGGGACGGAGGTGGCGGCGGAGAGCGGG
>NZ_RPSE01000068.1:0-22246 GCF_003949955.1 Streptomyces sp. WAC05292 | reverse complement strand
ACCCGAACGACGTCTACGCCGCCGACCGGCCGAACGCGCTGTCCCCGGTGGTCAAGGACTTCCCGTCGCGCGTCTACGTCCCCAACACCAACTCCAACACCGTCTCGGTCATCGACCCGGTGACCTACAAGGTCATCGACACCATCCCGGTGGGCGTCCAGCCGCAGCACGTCGTCCCCTCCTGGGACCTGAAGACCCTCTGGGTCAACAACAACCGCGGGCACACCCTCACCCCGATCAACCCGGCCACCGGCGAGGCCGGCAAGCCGGTCGAGGTGCACGACCCGTACAACCTGTACTTCACGCCGAACGGCAAGTACGCGGTCGTCATGGCCTCCATGGACAAGGAGCTCGTCTTCCGCAACCCGCACACCATGGACCGCGTCAAGACGGTCCCCGTGACCTGCTTCGGCGTCAACCACGCCGACTTCTCGGCGGACGGCCGCTACTTCATCGTCTCCTGCGAGTTCTCCGGGGAGCTGCTGAAGGTGGACACGGAGAAGATGGAGGTCGTCGCCCAGCAGAAGCTGCCCTTCGAGGGGGCGATGCCGCAGGACGTGAAGGTCTCCCCGGACGGCAAGACCTTCTACGTCGCCGACATGATGGCGCACGGCATGTGGGTGCTCAGCGGGGACCGGTTCGAGACGCCGAAGCTGCTGCCCACCGGGAAGGGCTGCCACGGGCTGTACGTCAGCCGCGACTCCCGGGAGATGTACGTCTCCAACCGCGGCGAGGGCTCCGTGTCCGTCTTCGACTTCAAGCAGAACAAGCTCACGAAGAAGTGGGAGCTGCCGGACGGCGGCAGCCCCGACATGGGCGGCGTCAGCGCCGACGGCAAGGTGCTGTGGCTGTCCGGCCGCTACGACAACGAGGTCTATGCGATCGACACGGTGACGGGCAAGCAGCTCGCCCGGGTCCCCGTCGGCGGAGGCCCGCACGGCCTGGCCGTCTACCCCCAGCCGGGCCGCTACTCCCTCGGCCACACCGGCATCTTCCGCTAGCCGGGCATCGGGAGGCGCCCCGGCCCGGGGCGCCTCCCCGGGGATCACCAGGCGACCGGCAGCCGCTCCGGCAGGCGCTTGATGAAACCGGTGCGCCACACCAGGTTCTCCGCGGGCACGGCGAGCCGCAGCCCGGGCATCCGCTCCACCAGCACCTCCAGGGCGATCATCGCGTGCACCCGGCCCAGCGCGGAGGCCGGGCAGAAGTGCCGGCCCGCGCCGAACGCGAGGTGGGCGTTGCGGCTCTCGCGCTCCAGGTCGAGCTCCCCCGGCCGGTCGAAGGCCTCCGGGTCGAAGTTGGCCCCTTCGAGGAGGACGAGGACGAGCTCGCCCTCCCTGACGAGGACGTCGCCGACCCGGACGTCGGCGCGCGCGATGCGCGGCAGGCCGTCGCCGACGGAGAGGTTCCAGCGCAGCAGCTCGTCGACGGCCGCCCCCATGCGCTCGGGGTGTCCGCGCAGCCACCCGATGAGGTCAGGCCGCCCGAGCAGCGCCAGCACGGCGAGGACGAGGAACGCGGACGTGGACACCGCGCCGGCGCCGAAGAGGGACACGGCCACGGTCGCGAACATCTCGTCGGTGAGGTGCGCCGACTCCGGATCTGCCTCCCTCAGCTCCGCGAACCGGCCGAGGAGCCCCGTACGCTCCTCGGCGGGTAGCGCCGCCTGCTCCCGCAGCCGGTCGGCGAAGTAGCCGACGTCCTTGTACCAGTTGAGGGCGGAGCCGGCGAACGGCTCGCGCGCGGTCATGAAAGCGACGTCCAGCCCGGACATCAGGCGCCTCCAGTCGCCGGACGGCACGCCCAGGACCCGGCAGTGCATGGCCGCCGAGAAGGGGTCGGCGAAGGCGGCCCGCAGGTCGGCGGGCGCCCCCTCGGCGGCCATCGTGTCGAGGAGGGCGTGGGCCGTGGCCCGCAGCGCCTCCTGCAGGCCCGCCTGGCGCGGGTTCAGCGACTTCATCACCGCGGTCCGCAGGCCCGCACTGTTGATGCCGCCCATGGTGTCGACGACCTCGGGCGGGATCGTCAGCGCGTACTGCCGCGGGACGCCCTCGTTCGCCGTGTCCCTCAGGCTGAACCGGTCGTCCTCCAGCACCTGCCTGGCCAGCGCGTAGCTGCTCACCAGCCAGGCCTCGTCGCCCGTCAGGGTGCGGACCCTGGCGACGGGGGCCTCCTTGCGCAGCCGGGCGCACTCCTCGGGGAGGACGTCGCCGCGGCGCGACAGCGGGAAGTCGAGGAGGGGGGCGGCCTGCCGCCGGACCGTGTCAGGCTGCTCGGCGCTCATCGGCGCTCCCTTCGGTCGCCGCGCGGTGCGCTGCCTCCGGCCGGACGACGGCGCAGCCCTGGTTGTGGGTCGCGCGCAGACCCCCGCCGCGGGCGAAGAGGAGGTCGGTCAGCGGCATCCTCACGTGGTACGCCGCCACCGACGAGGGCACGTCCAGAATGCTCGGGGTGTCCAGGAAGAACGGCAGTTCGGCTGCGAGGTAGTCGAAACAGGCCTGCAACTGGGCGTCCGTCATGGATTCGCCTGCCGGCAGCTTGGGGCCGACGAAGTGCGCGGCCATCTCCTGACAACCCTTGCGGAATTCGCCATCGGTCTCCAGGAAATGCAGGACGCGCCGGTGCAGGAGTTGGTAAACGGGGTTCGATTGGAAGTCGGACAGTGCGCCCACCCGTATCCCGGGATGCTCCGGACCGGATTCCGCCACGCCTTTCAGAATCCGTCGGCGGACGGCTTTGATCTCCTTCGAAGCCCGCCTGACGGCGTGTTCGCGGCTGTATCCGAACGCCGCGAACATGCGGTCCACATGCAGGTCCGCATAGACGAAGTCGACCTGGGCGAAACGGGACGAGGCCCAGCGGGCCAGGCTTCCGATGCGCTCGGAGCTGAAGTAGCCGTTTCCGGGGCTGACCCCGATGAGCACATGGTCGCCGTCCTCCCAGATGTGCCGGCAGGCGCGGGTGAAGGGGAGGACTTCGAAGGATGATTCGGCTGTGATCGCCACCTGTGATCACCTTTGTTTGCCGCATGTCCCTGGGAGCCCTGCGCTCCTGGTGTGGCGGCAATGCCGGTACGTTATGCGGTGACCCCGGAACGTGACAAGCCCGAGTCCGCTCTTCTGGCCGGAACCGCGCATTCCGGGTTACGGGGCGGTAATTGAATTTCTTTCTGCCGGGCGAACGGGACCCGGAGTCCGCAGCCGCCCGGGCTGGCGCTACCCTGAGCCGGTCAATCAGCACCGAGAAGGGGTGGATCCCAAGTGGCGGACATCGAGAGCGCGCGGGCGACGTTCGGCAGGTTCGACGCGGACGGCGACGGCTTCGTGACGGCCGACGAGTTCCGTCAGGCCATGGCCCAGATGGGCGACCCGTTCGTGACGGGCCCGGTCGCGGACGCCGTGATCGCCGCCCGGGACACCGACGCCGACGGCCTGATGAGCTTCGACGAGTTCTGGGCGTCCCTGAACAAGTGAGCCGTGCGCCGTGCCCCCGCCCGCCCGAGCCGGGCAGGCGGGGGCACGGCCGCATGCGCGCCCGTCAGGACGCGCCCGCCCCGCCCGCGGGATCCGGCCCGGCGTCCGGGCGGTCCGCCATGCCGCCGACCTCCTCCAGGGCCTCCTCCAGCCAGCGCAGCCAGAACGTCTCCAGCCCGATGCCGCCGTGCAGCACGAGCCGGCGCAGCCGGTCCTCGTCGGAGTCCCGGCCGGGCGGGAAGTCCCGCTCCTCGATGGCCTCGTAGAGCGCCAGCTGCCGGCGGTGCAGCTCCAGGTGCCGCCGCAGCTCGGCCAGGAGGCCGCCCGTCCCCACCACGGCCGCGGCGCGGACGCGCAGCAGCAGCGGGTCCCGGATGGCCTTCGGGTCCTGGCTGCCGCCCACCCAGCGCGCCAGCTCCTCGCTGCCGGCGGGCAGGACCTCGTACGCCTTCCGCTGCCCCCGCACCGGCCCGTCGCCGGGCAGCGCCCGGATGAGCCCGGCCTCCTCCAGCCGGCCGAGCTCCCGGTAGATCTGCTGGTGCGTCGCCGACCAGAAGTACCCGATCGACCGGTCGAACCGGCGGGTCAGCTCCAGCCCCGACGAGGGCTTCTCCAGCAGGGCGGTGAGGATGGCGTGCGGCAGGGACATGCCGCCATCCTAGGGAGGCCGGACGGCGGGCAGCGGGGAGCGGCCGCCCGGCACCCTCCGGCGGCGGGGGTCAGTGCCAGGAGACCAGCGCCTCCGGCGACTTCGGGCCCGCGGCGCCCGCCGCCAGCAGACCGCGGGAGCGCAGGAACACCGCCACCGCCGGCGACCAGGCCTGCCGCAGCCCCGCCCCCGCCAGCAGCTCCGGGTCCGAGAGGAGCCCCGCCGCCGGGCCGAAGCGGATCCCCTGCGGGGTGAGCACCGCCGCATCGTCCGCCCAGCGCACCGCGAGGTCGACGTCGTGCGTGGCCATCACCACCGTCGTCCCCGCGGCGCGCAGGCCCGCCAGGGCGTCCAGCAGCCGCTCCTGCCCCTCCGGGTCCAGGCCGGCCGTCGGCTCGTCCAGGATCAGCACCCGGGGGGCCATCGCGACCGCCCCGGCGATCGCCGCCCTCTTGCGCTGCCCGTACGACAGCAGGTGCGTCGGCCGGTCCCGCAGCGCGGTGATCCCGAGGGCGGACAGCGCCTCGCCGACCCGGGCCCGCACCTCGGCGGCCGGCAGGCCCAGGTTCATCGGGCCGAAGGAGACGTCCTGTTCCACGGAGGCCGCGAACAGCTGGTCGTCCGGGTCCTGGACGACCAGCTGGACCGCCTTGCGCAGCCGGGTCAGGCCCGACCGGTCGTACGCCACCGGCGTCCCGTCCAGCAGGAGTTCCCCGGAGACCGGCCGCAGCCCGCCGCTGAGCAGCCGCATCAGCGTGGTCTTGCCGCTGCCGTTGCGGCCCAGGAGGACCAGCGCCCGGCCTTCGGCGATGGAGAAGTCCACGCCGTCCAGCACCGCCGGGCCGTCCTCGTAGGCGTAGCCCGCTCCGGCCAGTTCCACCAACGGGTTCACGAGCACAGCCCCTCCAGGGTGTAGGTCAGCGCGACGAGGCCCGCGATGAGGGCCGCCGACGCCGCGAGGAAGCGCCGGGACAGGGCGGCCTCGGGAACGAGCACGCGCAGCGCCCCGTCGTACCCGCGCCCGGCGAGGCCGGACTGGAGCCGCGCCGCCCGGTCGAAGGCCCGGACGAAGGAGGTCGCGGCGAGCCCGGCCAGCGACCGCCACACCGCGGCCCGGTCCGCGTGCCCCAGCCGGGCCGCCTGGGCCCGCCTGACCTGCGCCAGCGAGTCCAGCAGCAGGAACCCGATGCGGTACATCACGAGCGCCACGTCCACGACGGGCGCCGGCACCCCGGCCCGGACCAGCCGGGGCAGCACGTCCGAGACGGGGGTGGTGAACGCGAACAGCAGGACGCCCAGGGACGCTGCGGACGTGCGCAGCAGCAGTTCGCCCGCGTGCCGCGGCCCGTCCGGGGCGAGCGACACCGGCCCGGCCGCGCCGCCGACCGCGACGAGCAGCGGCAGCGCACCGGTGAAGCAGAACCCCAGCGGTATCCGGAAGGCCCGCCACAGCTGCCGCCCGGCGACCCCCGCCGGCCCGAGCAGGACGGCGAGGGTCGCCGCGGCGACCAGGGGCCCGCCGGGCCAGGGCGGCAGGCACACGGCGGTGACCGTCAGCCCGAGTCCCAGCAGGGCCTTCTCCAGGGGGTGCCGGCCGCGCCAGCGGCTGCCGTGCGCAGCCACGTCGATCGGCAGCACCGGCTAGTCCTCCGCGCGGGCGTCGCCCAGGGTGCCCGGTCCGGCGGCCGCCGCGGCGGCTCCCTGGCGGCGGCCCCTGCGCACCCCGAAGTAGTAGGCGAGGACGCCCGCGCCGAGGGCCGCTTGGAGGGCGAACAGGGCCGACTCGATCTCGCCGGACGGCGGCTCGTACAGCGGGGTGAACCACGGCTCGTAGTCGGGCCTCAGCTCGGTGATCGCCGCTTCGGCCTGGGCGTCGGCGCCGGTGAAGGGCTCCTCCTTGCCCTCGCCGAGGCCCAGGGCGAGGGGGAGCACCGCGAGGGCGGCGACCACGAGCAGCAGCAGGGTGTTGATCTTCGCGTTCCGGCTCATGCCCATCACGCCGCCGCCTTCCGGTCGGTGCGGCCGGTGAGCTTGGCGACGCCCAGCCGGACCAGGTCGGACTTGCTGGACTGCATCAGCAGCCGCATGACCAGGACCGTCAGGAGGCCCTCGCTGACCGCCAGCGGGATCTGGGTGACGGCGAAGATGCCGCCGAACTTCGCGAGGGCGCCGGCGACGCCGCTGCCCGGGTCGGGGAAGGCGAGCGCCAGCTGCACGGAGGTGACGCAGTAGGTGACCAGGTCGGCAAAGAAGGCGCCGAAGAAGACGGACACCATCAGCGGGGCGCCGAAGCGCCGCAGCAGCAGGTAGACCCCGAAGCCCGCCCACGGGCCGGCGATCGCCATGGAGAAGACGTTGGCGCCGAGGGTGGTCAGGCCGCCGTGCGCGAGCAGCAGCGCCTGGAAGAGCAGGGTGATCGTGCCGAGCACCGCCATGATCGGCGGCCGGAACAGGATCGCCCCGAGCCCGGTCCCCGTCGGGTGCGAGCAACTGCCCGTGACGGAGGGGATCTTCAGGGCGGAAAGGACGAAGGTGAAGGCTCCGGAGGCGCCGAGGAGCAGGGTGCTCTCGGGGTTCTCCTTCACCTCGCGGGTGAGTGCGCGGACGCCGTGGACGACGAAGGGAGCGGACGCGGCGCCCCAGGCGGCCGCGTGCAACGGGGGCAGAAACCCCTCGGCTATATGCATGTGTGGGGAGACCTCTCCAGCACCTCGTGGATGGACAACGCGCCCCGGCCGGTCTCCTGGCTCACGGGTGCTGCCGCCCTGGCTCCGCCTTCCCGGGCGGTGCGGATCACCCCGCGCCGCCCAGTGGCTTCCCGCAGGAGTGGAGCCGGACTTCCCGTTCACAGTGGCGAGGGCCGCACCGGTCTTCCACCGGTTTCCCGAACACCAAGGCCCGCTGACCCTAATGGCCCGCACGGACCCGGAACAAGCCGGTGTGTTCGAGCGCACGCCCGCGGCGGATTCCGCTTCCGGGCCGTCCGGCGGCGGACGCGCTCTCCGCGAGGAGGCGGAGCCGTCGTTTCGCCGCGGGTTTCCGCCGCGCCGGCGGCCGCGCGGGCTGCCGGGCGGGATCCCGGCGCGCGACCCGGCGCGATTCCGCCCCTGTGCTTCCACCGGCGTGCGCCCGAGCACCTCGCGGCGCCGCTCAAGCGCTCCGGCGGCATCCCGGCCCGCGGCGGCCGGCGCTCGCCGGGGGACGCCGGCCGCCGCTTCGGCTTCCCGGACCGGAACACCGCCGGCGGCGTCCCGGCCGGCGCCGGTTCAGTCGCAGCACACGTTCCGGTGCGCGATGTCGATCACGAACCGGTCGGGCGAGCGGAGCGTGAACGTCCTGTAGGAGGGCCTGCTGTCGAAGGCGGCGCCGAAGGTGACGTACCCCTCGAAGTCGCCGGTCATGGCGAGCCCCTTGAGCGCGGGCAGGTCCGTCCTGACGAGCCTGGGTCCGCGGTAGGTTCCTTCGCCGGAGCGCAGGTGCGCCGCGGCGGGGTGCAGCCGGATCTGCAGGAAGTGCTTCCCTGCGAGCGGGACGGGCGCTCCGGAGCCGTCCTGGAAGAGCGCGGGGACGCGGGTGACGTCCGCGTCGGGCACGCGGCCCTTCAGGTCGACGACGATCCGGTCGTACGTGCAGTGCCCGGCCCAGCGGGCGCCCACCACGAGCGGGGTGGCCGGGGCCCGGCCGGCGGGGGCCGCGGCCGTGGAGGCCGGTGCGGCGAGGGCGATCGCGGCGGTGAGCAGGACTCCGGTGGCCAGGGCCGCGGCCCGCCGGCGGCGGAGGTGTTTCATGGCGTCCCCCCTGTTCTTCGAGAGACGGGGGCAGGTTGTCGCTCCTGAAGACACGCCGTGCGCACACACGGTTGCAGCAAAACATAAAAAAATCGGACAGAAGGGGTGAATCTTTCGAGATCCGCCCCTTCTGTCCGCGCCCGCCCGGCTCAGCCGGCCGGCGTCAGCACTCGATGACGTTGACGGCGAGGCCGCCGCGCGCCGTCTCCTTGTACTTGATCTTCATGTCGGCGCCGGTCTCCTTCATGGTCTTGATGACCTTGTCGAGGGAGACCTTGTGGGAGCCGTCGCCGCGCATCGCCATCTTCGCCGCCGTGACGGCCTTCACGGCCGCCATGCCGTTGCGCTCGATGCACGGGATCTGCACCAGGCCGCCGACCGGGTCGCAGGTCAGGCCCAGGTTGTGCTCCATGCCGATCTCGGCCGCGTTCTCCACCTGCTCCGGAGTGCCGCCCAGGACCTCCGCGAGCGCGCCGGCCGCCATCGAGCAGGCCGAACCCACCTCGCCCTGGCAGCCGACCTCGGCGCCCGAGATCGAGGCGTTCTCCTTGAACAGCATGCCGATCGCGCCCGCGGCGAGCAGGAAGCGGACGACGCCGTCCTCGTCCGCGCCGGGCACGAAGTTCACGTAGTAGTGCAGGACGGCCGGCAGGACGCCCGCCGCGCCGTTCGTGGGGGCCGTCACGACGCGGCCGCCCGCCGCGTTCTCCTCGTTGACCGCCATCGCGTAGATCGTCGTCCACTCGCTGCGGTGCATCATCGGGTCGCCCTCGGTGCGCAGCTGCCGCGCCGTGGCCGCGGCTCGGCGCTTGACGCGCAGACCGCCGGGGAGGATGCCCTCGCGGGACATGCCGCGCGCCACGCAGGCCTGCATGACCCGCCAGATCTCCAGGAGGCCCTCGCGGATCTCCTCCTCCGTGCGCCAGGCCTTCTCGTTCTCCAGCATCAGCGAGGAGATCGACAGGCCGGTCTCCTTCGCGAGGCGCAGCATCTCGTCGCCCGAGCGGAAGGGGTACTTCAGCACGGTGTCGTCGAGCTTGATCCGGTCCTCGCCGACCGCGTCCTCGTCGACCACGAAGCCGCCGCCGACCGAGTAGTACGTCTTCTCCAGCAGCGGCGTGCCGGCGGCGTCGTACGCGAAGAGGGTCATGCCGTTCGCGTGGTACGGCAGGGACCGGCGGCGGTGCAGGACGAGCTGGTTCGGCTCGTCGAAGGCGATCTCGTGGGCGCTCCCTATCTCCGTCCCCAGCAGGCGCAGCCGGCCCGTGCTGCGGATGCGCTCCACCTCGTCGTCGGCGGTCTCGACGTCCACGGTCCGCGGGGAGTGGCCCTCCAGGCCCAGCAGCACCGCCTTGGGCGTGCCGTGGCCGTGGCCGGTCGCGCCGAGCGAGCCGTACAGCTCCGCGCGGACGGAGGCGGTCTGGGCGAGCAGGCCGTCCTTCTTCAGCCGGTTGACGAACATGCGGGCGGCGCGCATCGGGCCCACGGTGTGCGAGCTGGACGGACCGATGCCGATCGAGAAGAGATCGAAGACGGAAATGGCCACGGTGGCGGACTCCAGGGTCACCCCCGCGGTGGCGGGGAGCGAACCGCCGAGTCGCTCTCGCAGCGGGGGCGAGGCGGCCGGCGGAGGGGGCGGACTTTGCAGGGAATGCGGGCAAAGATCGCCTCGTGGGCGCCCTTGCCCGGTTAATCAGCGTACGTCAGTTCGTGAGGCGGCCGGTGACGCCGGCCTGTACGGCGGCTTGCGGGCCGGTGGCGCGCCGCGCCGCCGGCCCCGGCCATGGGAAAGGCCCGGCCCTGTGGGACACAAGGCCGGGCCTTTCGAGCCGCGGCCTTACAGCGACGGGTACAGCGGGTGCTTCGCGGCGAGCGCCGAGACGCGCGCCTTGAGGGCCTCGCCGTCGTAGGACGGCTTCAGGGCCTCGGCGATGATGTCGGCGACCTCGGTGAAGTCCTCGGCGCCGAAACCGCGGGTGGCCAGCGCCGGCGTGCCGATCCGCAGGCCCGAGGTGACCATCGGGGGCCGCGGGTCGTTCGGGATGGCGTTGCGGTTGACGGTGATGCCGATCTCGTGGAGGCGGTCCTCGGCCTGCTGGCCGTCCAGCTCCGAGTTGCGCAGGTCCACCAGGACCAGGTGCACGTCGGTACCGCCGGAGAGGACGTCCACGCCGACGGCCTTCACGTCGTCCTGCACCAGGCGCTCGGCGATGATCTTCGCGCCGGCCAGGGTGCGCTCCTGGCGCTCCTTGAACTCGGGCGAGGCCGCCACCTTGAAGGAGACCGCCTTGGCGGCGATCACGTGCTCCAGCGGGCCGCCCTGCTGGCCGGGGAAGACCGCGGAGTTGATCTTCTTGGCCAGCTCCTGCGTCGACAGGATGACACCGCCGCGCGGACCGCCGAGGGTCTTGTGCGTGGTGGTGGTGACGACGTGGGCGTGCGGCACCGGGTTCGGGTGCAGGCCCGCGGCGACCAGGCCGGCGAAGTGCGCCATGTCGACCATCAGGTACGCGCCGACCTCGTCCGCGATGCGGCGGAAGGCGGCGAAGTCCAGCTGCCGCGGGTATGCGGACCAGCCGGCGACGATCAGCTGCGGCTTGGACTCCTTGGCGAGGCGCTCGACCTCGGCCATGTCGACCTGGCCGTCCTCGCCGACGTGGTACGGGACCACGTTGTAGAGCTTGCCGGAGAAGTTGATCTTCATGCCGTGGGTCAGGTGACCGCCGTGGGCCAGGTTCAGGCCCATGATCGTGTCGCCCGGCTTCAGCAGCGCGAACATCGCGGCGGCGTTCGCCTGCGCACCGGAGTGCGGCTGGACGTTCGCGGCCTCGGCGCCGAAGAGCGCCTTGATCCGGTCGATGGCGATCTGCTCGACGACGTCGACGTGCTCGCAGCCGCCGTAGTAGCGGCGGCCCGGGTAGCCCTCGGCGTACTTGTTGGTCAGGACCGAGCCCTGGGCCTCCATGACGGCGACCGGAGCGAAGTTCTCCGACGCGATCATCTCCAGGGTCGACTGCTGGCGCGCGAGCTCGGCGTCGACGGCTGCGGCGACGTCGGGGTCGAGCTCGTGGAGAGGGGTGTTCAGAACGGACATCTTCGGTCCCTGGTTCAGTTGCCGGAAAGGGTGAGCTGCTCGTACTCGGCGGCGGAGAGCAGGTCCTCCGGCTCCTCCGACACGCGCACCTTGAAGAGCCACCCGCCCTCGAAGGGAGCGCTGTTCACGAGCGCCGGGTCGTCCACGACGTCCTGGTTGGCCTCGACGACCTCGCCCGTGACGGGGGAGTACAGGTCGCTGACGGACTTGGTCGACTCCAGCTCGCCGCAGGTCTCGCCCGCGGTCACGGTGTCGCCGACCTCGGGGAGCTGGGCGTAGACGACGTCACCGAGCGCGTTGGCCGCGAACGCGGTGATGCCGACCGTCGCGACGCCGTCCTCGGCGGCCGACAGCCACTCGTGCTCCTTGCTGTAACGCAGCTGCTGGGGGTTGCTCATGGCCTGATTCTCCTGGATGCGGGGGAGTGCGGACGAACGGTTGTCTTGCCTGTCGAGACGCCTCTGGCCCGGCAGGCGGGGGCGCGCGGGGCGTACCGGCGCGTCCGGGGTCTACTTCTGCCGCTTGTAGAAGGGCAGGGCGACGACCTCGTACGGCTCATGGGTACCGCGGATGTCCACGCCGACGCCGGAGGTGCCCGGCTCGGCGTGTGCCGCGTCGACGTACGCCATGGCGATCGGCTTGCCGAGGGTCGGGGACGGGGCGCCGGAGGTGACCTCGCCGACGACCTGGCCGCCGGCCACGACGGGGAAGCCGGCGCGCGGGACCCGGCGGCCCTCGGCGACCAGGCCGACCAGCTTGCGCGGCGGGTTCGAGGCGGAGCGCTCGGCGGCGGCCTCCAGGGCGGCGCGGCCCACGAAGTCGCCCTCCTTCTCGAACTTCACGACCCGGCCCAGGCCCGCGTCGAACGGGGTCAGGGAGGTGGTCAGCTCGTGCCCGTACAGCGGCATGCCCGCCTCCAGGCGCAGCGTGTCGCGGCAGGACAGCCCGCACGGCACCAGGCCGCGGCCCTCGCCGGCCTTGCTCAGCGCCTGCCACAGCTCCACGGCGTGCTCGGGGGAGACGAAGAGCTCGAAGCCGTCCTCGCCGGTGTAGCCGGTGCGGGCGATCAGCGCGGGGACGCCCGCGACCGTTCCCGGCAGGCCGGCGTAGTACTTCAGGCCGTCCAGGTCGGCGTCGGTGAGCGACGCCAGGATGGCGGGGGACTCCGGCCCCTGCACCGCGATCAGCGCGTACGCGTCGCGGTCGTCGCGGACCTCGGTGTCGAAGCCGGTCGCGCGCTCGGTGAGGGCGTCCAGCACGACCTGGGCGTTGGAGGCGTTGGCGACGACCATGTACTCGGTCTCGCCGAGGCGGTAGACGATCAGGTCGTCGAGGATCCCGCCGTCCTCCCGGCAGATGTGCGTGTAGCGGGCGCGGCCGACGCCGACGGTGGAGATGTTGCCCACCAGGGCGTAGTCGAGGGCCTTGACGGCCTCCGGACCGGTCAGCGTGATCTCGCCCATGTGGGAGAGGTCGAACAGGCCGGCCTTCGTGCGCACGGCGTTGTGCTCGTCGCGCTCGCTGCCGTACCGCAGGGGCATGTCCCAGCCGGCGAAGTCGGTCATGGTCGCACCGAGCGAGCGGTGCAGCGCATCGAGCGCGGTCAGGCGGGGGGCGTTGCTCATGGGTGTGGCTCCCGGGTCCCAGGGCATGACATGACGAGGACGTTCCTCCCCATCTGTCATCGGAACCTGAGAGGTTCGCCGAGAGTTCCCGGGAGCGGGATCACCGACTTGCACCTTGGGTGGAGCACCCCCCGGCTCCGTCGCGGCGGACGGGCGGGGCGCGGCTCGCTTTTCAGATCTGCCTCATCCACGCGGTACGGGGCCTGAGAGATTCAAGGGAGGTACTTGCTCCTTCGGCGCCCGGACACGGCCTCGCGGCCTGCCGGGACTCTCCCGCGCGGATTCAAGCGGCCGGTATGCAGTTGGTCCAGATGGCGCACATCATTGCACGAGGTGCCGGAGAACGGGTGCGCGGGCCCGAAAGACCGTTCCATCCGCCGAAGGCGGCAGCGGGCGGGGGCGGCCGGCGCCCCGCATCCGTTCGGCGTCCGCCGGGCGTCCGCCGGGCGGACGCGCCGACGCAAACCCGGGACGCCGTATTACCGTCCCTTTACATTGGGTGGGAACGGGTCCCGGTGACCCGTGAGGGGGAGGCGATCGGTGTGCGGAGATTCGGAGTGCTGGCCACGGCGGGTACGGCGGAGGGGGTGCCGGCCCGGCCGGCGGCGGGAGCGAGCCGCGGGTCCGTGCGCGACCTGCGCGGCACCGGCGGGAGCGGCCCCGATCGGCTCGGCTTCGCCGAGGGGGACGTCGTCGTGGTCTCGGGCCTGCCCGGCGGCGGGAAGAGCACGCTGATCAAGCGCGCCGCCGAGGGCCGCGCCATCGACTCGCAGGACGTGCGCGAGCGCTGGGAGCGCCGCATGCCCCGCGCCCTGCCGTACGCCGCCTACCGGCCGCTGGTGCGGATCGCCCACTACTGGGGGATGTGGCGGGCCCTGCGCTCCGGCGCCTCCGTCGTCGTCCACGACTGCGGGACGCAGGCCTGGGTGCGGGGGCTGCTCGCCGCGGCCGCCCGGCGCCGCGGCCGGGCCCTGCACCTCGTGCTCCTCGTGGCCACCCCCGAGGAGGCCCTGGCGGGGCAGCGGGCGCGCGGCCGCGGCGTGTCGGCGTACGCCTTCTCCCGCCACCGGGCCGCCGTCGACCGCCTGCTCCGGGCCGCGGAGACCGGCCCCCTGCCCGCCGGCTGCGCCTCGGTGGTCCTCCTGGACCGGCCCGCCGCCGCCCGGCTGACCCGCATGGCCTTCCGGCCGGCGCACCCGGCCGTCCGTCCGGCCGCCTGACCCGCCGTCCGACCGGCCGCCTGACCGGCCGGGGCGGGCCCGGACCGCGGGTGTCCGCGCGGGCGGCTACCCTCGGGCGCGGAACACGGCGCGACGAGCGGAGGCGGACATGGGCGGGGACGGCGGCTGGCCGGAGAACGAGCTGGAACAGGTGCTCGGCGCCGCCCTCGGCGCGCCGGACGCGGGGCCGCGGATCGTCGAGGTCCTCGGCCGCAGCTCCGTCTGGGTGCCGCTGCCCGCCGGAGGCGGCCCCGACAGCGCCTCCCTCACGCTGCCCACCATGGACATCGGCGGGGCGGCGTACGTCCCCGTCTACAGCTCCGCGTCGCAGTTCCGCGCCTGCGCGGGCACCGCCATGGACTTCGCGGTGGCGCCCGCCGCCGAGTTCGCCCGCGGCCTGCCCCCGCAGCTCGGCATCGCCGTCAACCCGGAGGGCGCCGTCGGCGTCCCCCTGCCCCCGCCCGCCGTCGCCGCCCTGTGCCGCGCCGGCCGCACCGAGCTCGACGGTCCCGCCTCCGGCGCCCGCGTCCGCCTGTACGAGCCCGACTGGCAGGAGGACCCGGTGGACCTCCTGGCCGCGGCCTCCGAGGAGTTCCGCGCCACCGGCGCCGTCGCCGCCGCGTACCGCTGCCTGGCCAGCGTCGAGGGCGGCGCGCCCGAGCTCTACGTCGGGGTCCGGCTCGTCGGGGCGGACCCCGCCCTGCGGGACCTCCCCCTGGAGGCCCTCGGCCGGGCCCTGGGCCGCGTCCCGGCGCCCTGGCCCGTCCAGTTGGTGCTGCTCGACGCCCCCGAGGCCGCCGGCGACCCCGTCGCCGACCACATCGTTACGCGCGTACGCCCCTTCTACGTCCCCTAGCGCCGCTTAAGCTGGTGACATCTCCTGGCCGCACGAGTGGCCTGGACAGCGGGTCTACGCGGGCGGACGAGGAGGGGTACCGGTGAGTGCGTCAGGCACGGCCGCGGCCGGGCAGGTCGAGCACGTGATGCGCCAAGTGACTCCCGGGCGCTACGAGAGCTACGAGTCACTTCTGCACGCCCTCGCCGAGGGCCGGCTGTGGATGCTGCTCTGGCAGGGCTCCCCGGGCTCCCCGGACGCGCAGTACGGCGGCATGGAACTGGAGGGCCTCGGCTACGCCCCGTGCGTCACCTCGCCGCAGGAACTGGCCGCCAGCGGCTGGAACCGGGGCTACGAGGTCGTCACCGGCCGGGACATCGCCCGCGCCCTCTACCCCGACCGGTGGGGGCTCTGGCTCAACCCGCACGCCCAGGGGGGCGGCCTCGGCATCCCCTGGGCCGACCTGCGCCGGATCGCCACCGGACTGGACCGGATGCCGGCCGGCCCGCTGCGGCTGTCCGAGCCGGCCCTGGAGCTCCCGCAGTTCTACGGGCTGCTGACCCAGCACGCGCACCGCACCCCGGCCGTGCGGTCGCTGCGCCGCGCCTGGGTGCAGCCCGCGCTGGGCTCGCCGTACCTCGCGGTCGGCCTCGACCTGTACGACGCGTCCGCGCCCGCGCTGGAGTCCGTACGGGAGATGATGCGCCAGTCCGTGGGCGCCGTGCCCGAGGGAGTGCCGGTCTGCACGGTGGCCCTCGCCGACGAGCACGACCCCGTCGCGATGTGGCTCCGGTCGCAGACGCGCCCGTTCTACGACCGCGAGGGGCAGGCCCCGGCCTACTGAGAACCGGCCCTGCGGGCCCCGTCCGATCCGTGGACGCACCTGCCGCGCGACCTCTCCGGGCCGCGGGGAGCAACGGCTTCGCAGCCGCTCCCCGCGGCCCTTCGCCTTGTCCGGATTTCGCTGCCCTTGAACACCCAAAAGGCGTGGTCCTGGGGTTCGTTGGGCACCATGTCCGAATGCGCACCGAACGGACGGTGTTGCTCCGCTGAGCCGACAGCGGAGTCCGGATAACGGGAATCGGACCCTCACATCACGGTTGCGCATCCATTCATCTGCGGGTCTGGCGGCTGATCGACGCGCCGATGAAGACTCCCCACCCAAGAGCCGCTCCGGCCCTCGGGAAGGACCCGGCTCACCTGCACAACGCTCGCCGCTCCGCCCTGCTTCGGCACCGCACCGCACCGAGCACAGCACCTCCCGCACGTCCAGCACCTCTGCACCTCCCGCACCGCTGCACGTCCCGTGCGTCCCGCACACCCCGCACGTCCCGTACGTCCTGCACACCGGCGCGCCCCTGCTGCGTGCCACGACGCAGTCCAGCGCCACTCCGCACCAACGCCGCCACAGCGGCGGGCATGGGCCGGCGACCCGCCGGCCGAGAGGGGTCCCCACCACGATGACGGCACCACTGCATGACACGAGCGCGGAAACCCCCGCACCCGTGTCCGTAGCCGATGTCCCGGCGAAGGCCATCGAGGGCCGTTCGCCCGGCCGTATCGCCTGGATGCGGCTCAAGCGCGACAAGGTCGCGCTGACCGGCGGCATGGTCGTGATCCTCCTGATCCTGGTGGCGGTGTTCGCGCCGCAGATCGTGAGCGTGCTGGGCCACCCGCCCAACGAGTTCCACGAGGACCTGATCGACCCGGACCTCGGCACGCCGATCGGCTCCTTCGGCGGCATCAGCTCCGAGCACCTGCTCGGCGTCGAACCGACCAACGGGCGCGACGTGTTCAGCCGGATCGTCTACGGCGCCCGCATCTCCCTGGTCGTCGCCTTCCTCGCCGCCTTCGTCTCCGTCGCCATCGGCAGCTTCCTCGGCGCCCTGGCCGGCTTCCTCGGCGGCTGGGTCGACGGCCTGATCAGCCGCACGATGGACCTGCTGCTGGCCTTCCCGCAGCTGCTGTTCACCATCGCCCTGGTCTCCGTCGTCCCCAACTCACTGTGGGGATTCGAGGGTTCGGGCGTCCGCATGGGCGTGCTGATCGTCGTCATCGGCTTCTTCGGGTGGCCCTACATCGGCCGCATCGTCCGCGGCCAGACGATCTCCCTGCGCGAGCGCGAGTACGTCGAGGCGGCCCGCAGCCTCGGGGCCGGCCGCGGCTACATCCTGGTCAAGGAGCTGCTGCCGAACCTGGTCGCCCCGATCCTCGTCTACGCGACGCTGATCATCCCGACCAACATCCTGACGGAAGCGGCCCTCAGCTTCCTCGGCGCCGGCGTCAAGCCGCCGACCGCCTCCTGGGGAAAGATGCTCTCCGACGCCGTCCCCATCTACCAGGACGACCCCATGTACATGGTGGTCCCCGGCATGACGATCTTCATCACCGTCCTGGCGTTCAACCTCTTCGGGGACGGGCTGCGCGACGCACTCGACCCCAAGGGCAGCTGAACCGCTTCACCGATTCACCCACCACTGGAGGTTGGACCACCGTGATCCGCAGAAAGCAGGCACTCGCGATCACCGCCGTGATCGCCGCCCTGTCGCTGACCGCCGCGTGCGGCGGCGGCGACGGCGAGAAGAAGTCCGAGGCGAAGGGCGCCGGCGGCGCCGCCTTCAACGCCGCCACCACCGGCGTGGTCAACCCGTCCACCGAGAAGGGCGGCGAGCTCAAGCTCTGGTCGCCGCAGGACGTCGACTACCTCGACCCGGCGCGTGCCTACTACGGCTTCGTGTGGAACATGCAGCGCCTCTACATCCGCCAGCTGCTCGCGTACGACAGCAAGCCGGGCGAGGCGGGCACGAAGCTCGTCCCGGACCTCGCGGAGGCCCTCCCGGTCATCAGCAACGAGGGCAAGACGTACACCCTCAAGCTGAAGGACGGCGTGAAGTTCGAGGACGGCACGCCGATCACCTCGAAGGACATCAAGTACGGCATCGAGCGCGTCTTCGCGCAGGACGTGCTGTCCGGCGGGCCGACCTACCTGATGGACATCCTGGACCAGGGCCAGAAGTACCCCGGCCCGTACAAGGACACCGACCCCGGGAAGATGGGTCTGAACTCCGTCCAGACGCCGGACGACAAGACGATCGTCTTCAACCTGGCGAGCGCCAACTCCGACTTCAGCTACCTGCTGGCCATGCCGTCCTCCTCGCCGGTCCCGATGGCCAAGGACACCGGCGCCACGTACACGAACAAGCCGGTCTCCACCGGCCCGTACAAGGTCGAGAGCTTCACCGCCGGCAAGGGCGCCACCTTCGTCCGCAACGAGAACTGGGACCCGAAGACGGACACCATCCGCACGGGCCTGCCGGACAAGGTCACCTTCACGGTGACCACCAACCCGGACGACATGGACGCCCGCCTGCTCTCCGGCGACATCGACCTCGCGGTCGACGGCACCGGCCTCCAGCAGGCCGCCAAGAACAAGGTCCTGCGCGACCCGAACCTCAAGAAGAACGCGGACAACCCCTTCACCGGCTACATCCGCTACTTCGCCTTCCCGCAGACCGTCGCGCCGTTCGACAACATCGAGTGCCGCAAGGCCGTCATCTACGCGGCCGACCCGAAGTCCCTCCAGACCGCCCGCGGCGGCCCGACCAGCGGTGACCTCGGCGCCAACATGCTGCCCCCCGGCATCCCCGGCTCCGACAAGAGCTACGACCCCTGGGGCCTGACCAAGGGCCAGCCGCAGGAGGACAAGGCCAAGGAGGCCCTCAAGGCCTGCGGCAAGCCGGACGGCTTCGAGACCACCATCGCGGTGCGCAACAACCGCGCCCCCGAGGTGAAGACGGCCGAGTCCCTCCAGGCCTCGCTCGCGAAGGTCGGCATCAAGGCCACCATCGACCAGTACGACGGCAAGCTCTCCTCCTCCACGATCGGCTCGCCCGAGAACGTGAAGAAGAAGGGCTACGGCATCATCGTCATGGGCTGGGGCGCCGACTACAACTCCGGCTCGGGCTTCCTCCAGCCGCTCGTCGACGGCTCGTTCATCCTGCCGAACGGCAACAACAACTACACGGAGCTGAACGACCCGGAGATCAACGGGCTGTTCGACAAGGCCGCCGCCGCCGCGACGCCGGAAGCCGCCGCGCCGTTCTACACGGACATCAACAAGAAGATCATGGAGAAGGCGCTCTACCTTCCCATCAACTTCGACAAGGCCTTCGTCTACCACAACCCCCGTCTGACGAACGTCTACTTCAACGACTCCATGGGCAAGATCGACCTCGCCGTGATCGGCGTCGGCAAGTAGCCACCGGGCGAGTCGCCACGTAACAACAGGCAAGTGCCTTCACCGCACACGCGCTAGTCCGAAGGGCAGGTGAAGGCCGCAGGCGGCGGCTGCCGTCCCCGCGAGGGGGCGGCGGCCGCCCGCCCCGGCGGCCGACTGCAGTGCTCGTCTACCTCATACGGCGGCTGTTCAACGTCGCCGCCACGCTGCTGGTGGTCTCCGTGGTCACCTTCGGCATCTTCTTCGCGGTCCCCAAGATCACGGGCAGCGATCCGGCGCTCATGTACGCCGGCCGCGAGACCAACGAGACCGCCCTGGCGGGCATCCGCGTGAAGATGGGCTTCGACAAGCCCATCTCCGAGCAGTACCTGACCTTCGTCAAGGGGATCTTCGTCGGCCGCGACTACGACGGCGGCACCGAGACCACCCACTGCGAAGCACCCTGCTTCGGCTACTCGTTCAAGACCGAGGCGCCCGTGTGGGAGACCATGGTCGACCGCATGCCGGTCACCCTCTCCCTCGCGCTCGGCGCGGCGGTCATCTGGGTCCTCGCCGGCGTCGCCACCGGCGTCGTCTCCGCGCTCAAGCGCCGCACCGCCGTCGACCGCACCGTCATGGTCGGCGCCCTCGCCGGCGTCTCCCTGCCGATCTTCTTCACCGGCATGGTCGCTCCCGCGATCTTCGTCTACAGCCTCGGCTGGCTCGACGTCTCCAACTACAAACCGCTCACCGAGGACCCGGCGGCCTGGCTCAACGCCCTGATCCTGCCCTGGGTGACCCTGGCCTTCCTCTTCGCCGCCACCTACGCCCGCATCACCCGCGCAACGATGCTGGAGGTCCTCGGCGAGGACTACATCCGCACCGCGCGCGCCAAGGGCCTCAAGGAGGGCGTGGTCATCCGCAAGCACGCCCTGCGCTCCACCCTCACCCCGATCGTCACGATGTTCGGCCTCGACCTCGGCGGCCTCCTCGGCGGCGCCGTGCTCACCGAGACGACCTTCAACTTCCAGGGCCTCGGGACGGCCGCCGTCGCCGCCATCGGCCAGGGCGACCTCCCCGTGATCATGGGCGTCACCCTGCTCGCCGCGCTGTTCGTGGTGATGGCCAACCTGATCGTGGACCTGCTGTACGCCGTCATCGACCCGCGCGTGAGGCTGACGTGACCGAGAACCCCACCGCCGGCTCCGCCGCCGCCGGCCCCGCGTTCGTCCCCGAGCAGGCGCGCCCGCGCAGCGGCGCCTTCCTGTCGGTGCGCGACCTCAGGGTGCACTTCCCGACCGACGACGGACTCGTGAAGTCCGTCGACGGGCTCTCCTTCGACCTGGAGCGCGGCAAGACGCTCGGCATCGTCGGCGAGTCCGGCTCCGGCAAGTCGGTGACCTCGCTGGCCATCATGGGCCTGCACCGCACCGGCAACGCCCGCAGCCGCCCGCACATCTCCGGCGAGGTCGTCCTCGACGGCGAGGACCTCGTCAAGGCGGACGCCGACCACGTGCGCACGCTGCGCGGCCGCAAGATGGCGATGGTCTTCCAGGACCCGCTGTCCGCGATGCACCCCTACTACACCGTCGGCAAGCAGATCGTCGAGGCGTACCTGACGCACCACGGCACCGACAAGAAGGCCGCCCGCAAGCGGGCGATCGAGATGCTCGACCGCGTCGGGATCCCCGAGCCGCACCGGCGCGTGGACGCCTACCCGCACGAGTTCTCCGGCGGCATGCGGCAGCGCGCGATGATCGCGATGGCGCTGGTCAACAACCCCGAGCTGCTCATCGCCGACGAGCCGACCACCGCGCTGGACGTCACCGTCCAGGCGCAGATCCTCGACCTGATCCGCGACCTCCAGAAGGAGTTCGGCTCCGCGGTCATCATGATCACGCACGACCTGGGCGTGGTCGCCGAGATGGCCGACGACATCCTCGTCATGTACGGCGGCCGCTGCGTCGAGCGCGGCACCGCGGAGAAGGTCTTCTACGAGCCCCGCCACCCCTACACCTGGGGGCTGCTCGGCTCCATGCCGCGCATCGACCGCGAGCAGACCGAGCGCCTGATCCCGGTCAAGGGCTCCCCGCCCAGCCTCATCAACATCCCGAGCGGCTGCGCGTTCAACCCGCGCTGCCCGTACGCGGACGTCCCCGAGGGCGGCGTCACCCGCACCCGCCGTCCCGAGCTGACCGAGGACGGCGGCGGGCACTGGTCGGCCTGCCACATGTCGCAGGAGGAGCGGACCCGGATCTGGACCGAAGAGATTGCGCCGAAGCTGTGACCGAGATGACGAAGAAGGACACGGCCGCGGCGGACGCGCCGGAGGCGGCCGCCGAAGAGCCGCTGCTGAAGGTGACCGGCCTGGTCAAGCACTTCCCCATCAACAAGGGGCTGCTGCGCCGGCAGGTCGCGGCCGTCAAGGCCGTCGACGGGATCGACTTCGACGTCCGGCGCGGCGAGACGCTCGGCGTCGTCGGCGAGTCCGGCTGCGGCAAGTCCACGATGGGCCGGCTGATCACCCGCCTGCTGGAGCCCACCGGCGGCACGGTCGAGTTCGAGGGCCGCGACATCACGCACCTCGGGGTGGCCGGGATGCGGCCGCTGCGCCGCGACGTGCAGATGATCTTCCAGGACCCGTACGGCTCGCTGAACCCGCGCCACACGGTCGGCACGATCGTCAGCGCGCCGTTCAAGCTCCAGGGCGTCGAGCCGGAGGGCGGGCTCAAGGCCGAGGTGCAGCGCCTGCTGTCGCTGGTCGGCCTCAACCCGGAGCACTACAACCGCTATCCGCACGAGTTCTCCGGCGGGCAGCGCCAGCGCATCGGCATCGCCCGCGCCCTGGCGCTCAAGCCCAAGCTGGTCGTCGCCGACGAGCCGGTGTCCGCACTGGACGTGTCGGTCCAGGCCCAGGTGGTCAACCTGCTGGACGACCTCCAGGAGGAGCTCGGCCTCACGTACGTGATCATCGCGCACGACCTGTCGGTCATCCGGCACGTGTCGGACCGCATCGCGGTCATGTACCTCGGCAAGATCGTGGAGCTGACCGACCGCACCTCGCTGTACGAGAGCCCGATGCACCCGTACACCAAGGCGCTGCTGTCGGCCGTGCCCGTGCCCGACCCGCGCCGGCGCGGGGCGAAGAGCGGGCGCATCCTGCTCAAGGGCGACGTGCCCTCGCCGATCTCCCCGCCGAGCGGCTGCCGCTTCCACACCCGCTGCTGGAAGGCGACGCAGATCTGCACGGTGAAGGAGCCGCCTCTGGCGTCCCCGGTGGCCGGGCACCAAGTGGCCTGCCACCACCCCGAGAACGCCCCCGACCAGTCTCCTATCCACCTCTGAC